>JAKSDN010001144.1 GCA_022360075.1 Kiloniellales bacterium
CTATCGCAAGGATTTCTACCGCGAGGCAGGTTTGCCGGTCGATCAGCCGCCCAAGACATGGGCCGAGTGGCTGGACCAACTCAAGAAGCTGACGGTCGACACCGATGGGGACGGCAAGATCGATCGCTATGGCCTGAGCCTGGCGGGACCGGGCTTCTTCATCAACGAAGATCTTTACATGTGGGTGGGGTCGAATGGTGGACGGCTATTCGATGAAAATGGCCGGCCTACCTTCACTGAAAAGCAAGTCATCGAGGCACTCGAATTCTGGAAAGAGCTTGCCGATTGCTGCCTGGCACCGGACTGGTTGAGCCGCGGCTATCTCGACACCTTTGCCGACTTGGCGACGGGCAAGGCCGCGACGATCCTAGGCTGGGGCCGTGGCACCGGCTATTTCGAGAAGTACGCCCCGGACGCCGTCGCCGCAGGCGATATCGGCGTCTTCCCGGCCAAGCCGGTCGGGCCGTCCGGTCAGAGCTTCCTGACCCAGCTCGACTGTGAGCCCTGGATGATCTTCAAGGACGGTCGGCATCCGGAAGAAGCCGCCGCCTTCCTCAAGTTCTTCTATCAGAAGGACAATTACCGGAAGTATATCCAGACCGTTCCGGTGCACTTCTTCCCGATCACGAAGTCGCTTCAGGAGGATGCCGACTACCTGGCGACGCCGGACTTCGCATCCTGGAAGTTCTGGACCGACGCGCAGCACAACATCATCGCCAACCACGAGCCCAAGCCAGTGATGGTGACCGAATGGGACGACCTCGATCTGCCGTTCATCGCGGAGATTGCAGGCTCGACAATTCTGGTCGACATGGTCACCGAGGTCGTGCAAGGCGGAAAGGCGCCCATGGAGGCGGCGCAGCGCGCCCAGAAGCGCGCCGAGAAGCTGATCACCGATCTAGGTTACAAGACCTGGTAAGTGTCCTTGACACCTGCCTGAGTGCAAGGGACAGGCTGCCCCTCCGGTCGCAGCAACGACCGGTGGGGCTCCTGGAGCGCACGAAGGATCGGGACCATGCACGACGCCGCCACCCAAACGCAGACCATCGACCATAGCGAGCCGCTGCCGCGCGGCCGGCGTATCCCGGAACATTGGTGGGGCTATGTGCTGCTGGCGCCCGCCGTCATCCTGGTGCTCGGCCTGATCCTCTATCCCGTCATCTATTCCTTCTGGATCAGCCTGCATGCCAAGCATGCCTATCTGCCGATCGAGAACTTCATCGGCCTGGACAACTATGTGGCTCTCCTGGATGACCACGAGGGCTTTTGGCGGGGGCTCAGGCTCGGCGCCATTTTCGCGGTGAGCTCGGTCGGCCTCCAGCTCGTGGTCGGCGTGGCAGCGGCGATGCTGTTGAACGAGTCCTTCGTCGGCCGGACCTTCGCGCGGGGCGTTGCGCTGTTTCCCTACATGGTGCCGATGATCGTCGTGGTCATCCTGATGCGCTGGATCTTCAACGA
>JAKSDN010000268.1 GCA_022360075.1 Kiloniellales bacterium
AGCGTCGCGATCTGCGTCTTGTCTCCCAGCTCGGCCAGGAAGACGACGATGGCGATGGCGAGGAATTGTTGCACGGCGGGCCTCCCGGGGAGCCGGCGGACACAATGGCGGCACGGTCAGGAGGCTCCCCACGCCTGACCGGTGCTCGCCATAGGTCTCGCCAAGCCTGAGCAGGCCGCCTGTGCCATGGCAGATGCCAAGTCTGTTGACACAGGCCTTCCTCTGGGAAAGCGGCTACTCCCCTATGGGGCGTTGCGTTTGGTAGCGCCGATCGCACGGCGGCGTCAAGGGAGGGGGTGCCGAAGGTTTGCGCCATAGATGAGAATGATTTTCATTATCATTGACGGTGCATAGATCTGATGGAAAACTGCCGTCGGTAGATTGTTGCCGCGACAGACGGGGAGAGCCTCCTGCGGAAACGATCTCGTCCAACCGGGGATGAGGGCAGGAGGTGATGGCCGACGGGGTCCAGCAGACAGGCGTTTCCTTCGCGCCCCGGGCACATCGCCGCCGGTCGCTGCGCGACCTGGGGCACATCGCCCGGCGTTGGGGGTACGGGTACCAGGTCTCTTCGGTCGGAGACGCCGAAGGGCCGGATGACGATGACCCGCCGATTACCGAGGGCATGTTGTCGGCTGTGGAGCTGCCCTGCGGGGTAAGGCTCTGCGCCAACGATCTTGTCGCAAGCTGCGATAATGAGCGCACCGCCATCGTGCCGCGATCGCTGACTGTGATCCTCGAACTGGACGGCGGCACCACGCGCTACCGTCTGGGCTCGACCGAGTGTTCGCTCGGTCCGGGCCGCGCGGCCGTGGTTACGGCCGCCGATCGCGGCGAGCTGACCGGCTGCTACCGCCAGGGCGATCGCTCCCGTAGTCTGGTTCTGCAAGCCTCGCCGCTCGATATCCCGGATGAAGCCCTTTTGGACGCGGTCCATCGGGGCGTCGCAGTCACCGCCATCAGGCCGTTGGCCGTCAGCGCGCACCTCCGCTCCCTGGCTGCGGAACTCTTCACATCTTGCCATGCCGGCCCGGTCATGCGGCTCCTGGCGGAAAGCTGCGCCCTCGAGCTGCTGGCGCGGAGCCTGACCGACGGATCGCCGCCCAGCGCCGCGTCCGACACCGACGTCAACGCCCGCGACATCGTCCGCATCCAGCGCGTCAGGGACAAGCTCGTCGCGGACCTGGCGGAGGACCATCGTCTGTGCGACCTCGCCCGGCTTGCCGGCATGAGCGCCAGCAGCCTCAAAGCCAAGTTCCCGCGCGTGGTGGGGCAACCGGTCTTCGAGTTCTTGCGCGATCAGCGGCTCGATCGTGCCCGGTCCGGCTTGGAAGCCGAAGGTTGGACCGTGAAGCAGGCAGCCTACTTCGTCGGCTACGCTCACCCGGGCAACTTCACAAGGGCCTTTCGGCGAAAGTTTGGACGCGCTCCCCGGCAAGCCCGCGGCCTCTGAGCCCTCGCGGGCGTCGTTGGCTCCGCGGAAAGACCTTTCGGCCTTCCGGATAGGTCGAGTCCCTCGCTTCGACATCCTCTGACAAGTAGTTCGAAACAACTTGTCTGTTGCCACTTGGGGGGCGAATGAAGCGCGTTAGCCTGAACCTTCGGACGCTCGATTCCCGTCGACGCGTCCGGCCTTGTCTTACGGCCTTCCTCGTAGCAGCGGCGATCGGCGGCACGCAGCCTTTCGAGACCCCGGTGCGCGCCCAGACGGCAGACGTGCCCCTGAGAGGCGATTCCGTCATCACGCTCGACCCTGTCACCGTAACGGCGCGCAAGATCGAGGAAGCCCAGCAGGATGTGCCGATCAGCATCACGGTTTTGGGTGAACAGGCGCTCGAGGAGCGGCGTATCGACGATGTCGAGAGCGTGCTCCGCGAGGTGCCGAATGTCGGCTTCAGCTCGCTGGGGGACGGGCGTTCCACGTTCCTGTCGATCCGTGGCATCGGGCCCATTTCACAGCC
>JAKSDN010000475.1 GCA_022360075.1 Kiloniellales bacterium
TGACGGCTCACGAGCATGCGGTCCCGCGCGGCCAGTATGTGCTCGCGGACCAACGCCGCGGCCCGGTCCGGCTCCCGCGCACGCAGGGCTCGGAAGATCGACTGATGGTCCCGGTGGGAGGCGTGGAGCTGCTCGTCGCTGAAGTTGAAGTAGTGGCGCAGGACCAGCGGAAGCTCGGTAACCTGGCGAATGATCCGCAGCAAATAGTGGTTGCCGCAGGCACCGTAGAGCACGGCGTGGAAGCGGTGGTTGAGGCGAAGGAAACGAGCACGCACTTCGTCTGGCTCCAATCCGTCGGGATTGGCGAGAATCGCCTCCATGCGACCGATCAGATCGGCAAGGTCGGCCTCGGCTTTCGGCTCCAAACCGCGGAGCGCGGCGAGGCGCACGGCCTCGGACTCCACGAGCGCCCGGACGCCGTAGATCTCCTCGGCGTCCTGCGCCGTAAAGCTGCGGAGCCGATGACCGCGCCTCGGCTCGTAAACGACGAATCCCTCGGCTTCGAGCCGGTTCAGGGCATGCCGGACGGGAGTTCGCGAAAGCCCCAGCTCCTGCGCCAGATGCGCCTCGGGTAGCTTCGCGTCCATCGCGAACCGGCCCTCGACCATCATGCGCTTCAACTCACGGTATGCGCGCGCGCTCTGTTCATCCATGGCTTTTTGAATACAATCTCGCGCTCGCGCTGACAAACGTATTCTGGAAGCCCCAAGGAACGCCGGCGTGGCATCGCCGCGCTGCGGCGCTGGCGGAACCCATGAGAGGAACCGAACGTCTGGGTTCTTAGTACGGTTGCACGAGCCCGAGTACGCTGTCTGGCCAGGTCGTGCCACCCAGCGGCTTGGAACCTTAGCTTATCACAGCCACGCACGACCCGGACGTGATCGCGAGCCGCGCTCAACTCACCCAGCGCTGCTCGAACTCGTCGACCTCGTTGAAGCCGGTCACGCTGCAGAAGGCCTTGAAGTCGTACAAGCGGGTATCGCTCCCGGTCGTCGTCCCCCGCTCGGCCAGCGAGCTGTAGATGCCTTCGAGCGCCGCCGCCGCGGCAAGAAAGCCGGCCGCCGGATAGATCGCGATCTGAAAGCCGAGCTCGGCGAGCCTCTCGCGGCCTAGCACCGGCGTCGAACCGCCCTCCACCATGTTCGCGATCAACGGCAGATCGAAGCTGCGGCCGATCGTCGCGAGCTCCTCCTCCGACTCCGGAGCCTCGACAAAGAGAATATCGGCGCCCGCCTTCGCGTAGGCTTCGGCGCGGCGCAGCGCCTCGTCGAGCCCATAGGCGGTGCGCGCATCGGTGCGCGCGATGATCATCGTGTCGCCGCTCGAGCGGCTGTCCACCGCGACCTCGACCTTGCGCACCATGTCCTCGACCGGAATAACCCGACGGTGCGGCGTGTGCCCGCACTTCTTCGGCGATTCCTGGTCCTCGATCTGGATCGCCGCAACGCCGGCCTCTTCGTAGCCGCGCACCGTATGGCGGACGTTGAGCAAACCGCCATATCCGGTGTCGGCATCGGCGATCAGCGGCACCTCGAGTGCAGACGCAATCGGTCTCGCCCGGTCCACCATGTCCGTGTAGGTCGCAAGGCCCGCGTCCGGCAGTCCCAGGTAGGACGCGACGACGCCGAAGCCGGTCATGTAACCGGCATCCACCGGATGCTGATTCAAAAGACGGGCGGAGATCAGGTCGAAAACGCCGGGAGCGATGATCGTCTTTCCGGGTTGAAGTCGGTCGCGCAACGTCTGTTTGGGCATATCGATCCATCCGTATCGCAGGTTGTCGGCATCCGCTAGAATATTGTATACATACAGGGAGCCATTCAGCATATCAAGCCCACGCCCGGCGGGACTGAGCGGAGATGACCTTGAAAGCCTCGACCCTAGATAGAAACGATCGAAAGGGCATTGCCGCCGCGACCACGGGCGGCGCCGCCGGAAAGGCTTACCGCGGGCTGCGCGCGCTACTCGTCAATGGGAGCTTCCAAGCCGGCTCGCATCTGCGCGAGGAGCTTCTCGCCGGCCGCCTCGGCGTCAGCCGAACGCCAGTACGCGAAGCCGTCCGACGCTTGGCGGCGGAAGGCTGGCTCGAGATCGTCCCCAACCAAGGCGCCTATGTCTGCGGCTGGTCGCGGCACGACGTCGAAGAAGTATTCGCGCTGCGCGCCATGCTGGAGGGCTACGCGGCGGAATGGGCCGCGCGCAACGCGACCGATGCCCAAATCGCGGAGCTTCAGCTTCTAAGTGCCAGTGCTAAAAAGCTTCTTCCGGGAACCTCGGCCGAGGACGTCGAGCAAATAGCCGAACTCAACGACCGTTTTCACAAGCTCATTCTCGAGGCTTCGGGCCAGCGCAGAACGGCGGTGACGGTGACCCATCTGGTCGAGCTGCCGATCACGCTGCGCAACTTCCACCAGTTCACGGCGGCCGACATGGAGCGCAGCGTCAGCCAACATCAGGCCCTGGTCGACGCGGTCGCCGCCCGCGATCCGGCTTGGGCCGGGTCCGTCATGCGCGCCCATGTCTTGAGCGGCAAAGCGATCTTCATGGAGCGGATCGGACTGCCGCCGGCAGCCTTGAAGGACTCTTCGGATGCGCCCGCCGCCGATGCGACCGACGGCCCAGATCGACGAAAGTGACCGCCCCGAAAGGCGCGATTCGGCATCGTACCAACGCCATTTGACAGCATAGTGACAAGCCGATATTGTATACAAAAATTTCACTAGGAATGAAAGAATGGGGAACGCTGGGGGACGCTCGGTCCCAACGCACGCCGATCCGCTGAACGCGGATACCGACGCCGCCCGGCGATGGAGCGGAGTCGCTTGGGCCCCTGACCGGCTCCCTGCGACAAGCCCGATCGCGGCGACACCCGCCAGCGCGTTCCCAAACCGTGCGAACAAGAGTGAGGATGAGACGCGTGGATACGGCCGCGTCACGCCTCGCCGCAAGCGTCAGGGTGATCGCCAGGGATCGCCGGCGCCCCACGCTTCAAGACAGCATCACTGCCAACAACGACACAGCCGGCACGCCGGCGACGATCGCTCTGCGGCCTGGCCGCAACATGACAAAGCGAGATCGAACCGCGTGCGGGCTTAAGCGCCCCTTGATCTGGAGGAAAACCAGCGGTCGGCGGCCGCGCGATGCGGAAGTTCGAACGCACGTCAATCGGAGGAATGCACCTATGTCTGCGACAAAAAAGACGGCCGGCATCAGCGCCAATCGCCGCCGCTTCCTGCAACTGGCCGGCGCGACGGGCGTCGGCGCCCTGCTGCCTTTCAGCCTAACCGGGATCAGGCCCGCGCGCGCGGCCTCGGGACAGTTGCGGGTTCGCTTCGGGTCCGACATCTCCATTCTCGACCCGGCCCTGATCTTTCAGGTCGAAAATCAGACGATCGCCGGCCACGTCTACAACGGCCTCGTCAAGTACGACCAGGCGACCAACGAGATCGTTCCCGATCTCGCAAAGGCCTGGGACGTATCGCCCGACGGAACGACCTACACCTTCACGCTGCACGGCGGCGTCAAATGGCACAAAGGCTATGGCGAGCTCACGGCCGAGGACGTCAAGTTCTCTTTCGATCGGGTTCTCGACAAGGAGACCGGCAGCCGCTACCGCGGCCAGCTCGCCGGGCTCGAATCCGTCGAGACTCCCGATGCGACGACCGTCGTGTTCCGCCTGGCGCAGGCTAATGCCGGTTTTCTCCACAAGGTCTGCGCCTTCAATCAAGGCTGGATCGTTTCGCGCAAGGCCGTCGAAGAGAAGGGCGAGGCCTACAAGCTTGACCCGATCGGCACGGGCCCCTTCGTGTTCGATAGCTGGATCGCCGGCAACTCGGTACGCCTCGTCGCCAATGAGGACTACTTCGAAGGCCGGCCCCAGCTCAACGAGGCCATTTTCCGCATCATTCGTGACGAGACCGCGGCTGCGATCGCGTTGGAGAACGGCGAGATCGACATCTTCTTCGGACTCCAGCAGCCCGAAGTGCTCGACCGGCTGCAGGCCGCAGCGGGCGTCAAGGTGCTCAGCCGGGACGCCAGCAACACGGTCAACCTGGTGCTGAACACCACGGTGAAGCCCCTCGACGACGTGCGCGTGCGGCGGGCGATCATCCATGCTCTCAACCGCCAGGGCCTGATCGACGGCTTTTTCCGCGGCACCAAGAGCGTCGCCCACAGCGTCCTCACCGAGACCTTCCAGGAATACAGCGAGAACGTTCCGCAGTACGCCTACGATCCCGACAAGGCCCGGGCGTTGCTCGAGGAGGCTGGCGCGGTTGGCTTCGACTTCGAGATCACGACCGTCGCCCTCAGCCCCTACGATCGTTTCCCCGTGCCGATGGCCGACGACCTCAGTGCGGTCGGCATCAACGCAACGATCAAGGTCGTCGAGCGCGGCGCCTATGTGCAAGCGCGGGCCAGTGGAAGGGTCCAGAGCTGCATCACGGCCGTCGTGGGTCCGCCCGATCCGGATTCCCCGCTGGTGACCCTGTTCTCGACGGCATCCTTCCCGCCGGGACTCAACACATCACGCTACGACAAGGTCGACGACCTGCTCGCGGCCGCCGCGAACGAGCTCGACGCCGCCAAACGCAAGGCGATCTACGAGCAGATCCAACAGCGAACGATGGAGGACGTCCCGGTCGTTCCGATCTTCGGCGAGCGGCTCTTCCTCGCGCACAACGACAATGTGGCCGGGCTCGTGCAGAATTCGCTGTTTACCGTGTATACCTACCCCGTGTCCCTGAAGGGATAACGCCTTGGCCGGCTACTGTGGCCGCACATTTGTGCAGCTTGTCGCCACGCTGATCGGGATCGTCACGGTCGCCTTCTTCCTCATGAGGGCGATACCGGGCGATCCCGCCCTTTACATGCTCGGCGATTTCGCGACCGAGGAAGCCATCGCGACCTTGCGGAGCCGGCTGGGACTCGATCTGCCGATCCATCAACAGTACCTGATCTTCATGGAGCGCGCGTTGACCGGCGACCTCGGCAGGTCCGTCGTCACCGGCCAACCGGCGCTCACCGAGGTGTTGAGCGCCCTGCCCTGGTCGTTGTCGCTCGCCGTTGCCGGTCTGACCGTGGCGGTCCTGCTGGGGGTGCCGCTCGGCATCCTGTCCGCGATCAAGCAAGGAAGCTGGGTCGACATGACCATCATGCTCGTCGCGCTGATGGGCATCTCCTTTCCCGTGTTCTGGGTCGGCCTCGTCGCCGTTCTTCTGTTGTCTCACCATGCCGGGCTGTTTCCCGCCCTCGGTGCCGCCACGGGCGGCGGCTTTTGGACGCAGATCCACCATCTGACCCTGCCCGCCCTCGTCCTCGGCCTTTCGGTCGCGGCCTACATCGCGCGCCTGACCCGTAGCGCGATGCTCGAAGTGCTGGGACAGGACTACATCCGCGTCGCCCGCGCCATGGGCGTGACCGAGCGGCGCATCTTCTTCCGCCTGGCCCTGCGCAACGCTTTCATCCCGATTCTCGCCGTGATCGGGGTGACCTTCGCCTGGGCGCTGGGCAACGCGATCCTGGTCGAGGTGGTGTTCAGCCGACCCGGTCTGGGTTCGACCGTCCTGAAAGCGGTCTTGGCGCGCGACTATCAGCTCGTGCAAGCGGGCGTGCTTGTGCTTGCCACCGGCGTGGTGCTGATCAACGCGACCCTGAACGTCTTGTACGGGGTCATCGATCCGCGCATGCGGACCGACTGATGAGATCCGGCGCGATGACCCGGGACCGCGCGATGCCACGGCAGTCGGCCGCCCCCGGCGATCTCGAGGCGGCCCGCCGCCGCCGGCGGGCGGCGGTGCGTCGTTACACGCGCCACCCCGGGTTCATGGTCGGGGCGACGATCATCGCGCTCATCACGCTCATCGCGCTCGCCGCGCCGTGGATCGCCCCCAACTCGCCACTCAAGACCGATATGACGCAGGTCCTCGCCGAGCCGTCTTGGGCTTATCCGCTGGGAACCGACCAGTTCGGACGATGCGTCCTTTCGCGGCTCATCCACGGCGCGCGGATCTCGCTTCAGGTCGGCTTCTGGGTGGTCCTGATCTCGCTCACCTTCGGCACGCTGATCGGCGCGCTGGCGGGATTCCTAGGCGGTTGGATCGAGCGTGTGATCGTCGCGCTCATCGACATCATGCTGGCCTTTCCCGGGTTCCTGCTCGCGCTCGCCCTCGTGGCCGCCCAAGGCTCGTCACTGACGTCGGTGATCACGGCGGTCTCGATCGCCTATACGCCCCGGGTCGCCACGGTGATGCGATCGGTGGTGCTGACCATCCGACCGCGGCCGTTCATCGAGGCCTCCCATGCCATCGGCCTGACCAAGCTCCGGATCCTGCTGCGCCACGTCATCCCGAACGCCATGCCGCCCGTCATCGTGGTGGCGACGGTGAGCGCGGCGACGGCGATTCTGGCGGAAGCCGGGCTGAGCTTTCTCGGCCTCGGCGTCCAGCCGCCGACGGCGACCTGGGGGAGCGTCATTGCCAACGGACAAGCGGTGATCACCACGCGGCCCCTGATCTCCCTCTCCGCCGGATTGAGCATTGCCATCGCGGTCATCGGCCTGAACCTGCTGGGTGACGGGCTGCGCGACACGCTTGACCCGCAAATGCGCCGCCAAACCGGCGCCAAGATGCTCTGACGAGGCCGCGATGCAACGCTCGACCGCGTCCCTAACCGGTCCCAGCGCCTCCAAGAGCGGCCAACGCGGCCCGGTCCTGGAGCTACGGAGCCTCGTGACGCGCTTTCCCGGAGACGCCGGCCCCCTGAACATCGTCGATGGCGTGAACCTCGCGGTCTCTTCCGGCGAGACGCTCGCGGTCGTCGGCGAGTCCGGCTCGGGCAAGACCATGACCTTCCTCTCCGCCATCGGCCTCATCCCGCCGCCGGGGCGGGTCACGAGTGGGCAGGTCCTGCTCGACGGAACGGATCTCCTGAGCCACACACCGGAACAGCTCCGTGCGGTGCGCGGCGCGCGGATCTCGATGGTCTTCCAGGACCCTCTGACCGGGCTCAATCCGGTCTTCACGATCGGCGAGCAGATCGTCGAGGTTCTGCGCGCGCACCGCAAGCTGTCCCGAGCGGAGGCCCGCAAGATGGCCATCGAGCTCCTCGAGCGGGTCCAGATTCCCGATCCGGGCCGACGGGTCGACGACTATCCGCATCAATTGTCCGGCGGGATGCGTCAACGCGTGCTGATCGCCATGGCGATCTCGCTGGACCCGAACGTACTCATCGCCGATGAGCCCACCACCGCTCTCGACGTGACGGTCCAAGCGCAGGTTCTCGAGCTGCTGACCGAGCTGCGTGAGGAGTCCGGCATGGCCATGGTGCTGATCACCCACGACCTCGGCCTCGTCGCGCGCCATGCCGACCGGGTGGCGGTGATGTACGCCGGCCGTGTCGTCGAGTACGGCACTGCCGAAGCCGTCTTCGAGGAGACCGCGCATCCCTACACGCTGTCCCTGTTCCGCGGCGTCCCGAGTCTCGACACGGATACCGCGCAAGACTTGATCGAGATCGAAGGGCAACCGCCGGACCCGGAATTCCTGCCGCCCGGTTGTGCCTTCGAGCCCCGCTGCTTTCTCGGCCAGGGGCGTGAGGACTGCCGATCCACGCGACCCGGCTTGCAGCCGACGCTCGGCACGGATCACCAAACCGCGTGCCTGCATAGCGCCGAGCTCACCGCGACGAGGGCCCAGGCATGAACACTGACCTGCGGACCACGGGCGATCACGAGACCCTGTTGCAAGCCGACGATCTCAGCAA
>JAKSDN010000493.1 GCA_022360075.1 Kiloniellales bacterium
CGGACCCCGAAGATTTCAAGAGGAGGATATTGCGGTCGCCATCACCGTCATGAACTGCACGTTGGCGTCGAGCGGCAGGCTTGCCATGTGGACGACGGCGTTGGCGACGTGCTCGACGTCCATCAGCGGCTCGGGCGCGATCGTGCCGTTGGCCTGGGGCACGCCGTCGGCCATGCGCGCGGCCATGGCGGTGTAAGCGTTGCCGATGTCGATCTGGCCGCAGGCGATGTCGTAGGCCCGGCCGTCGAGCGAGACCGAGCGGGTGAGCCCGGTGACGGCATGCTTGGTCGCCGTGTAGGGCGCCGAATGCGGCCGCGGCGCGTGCGCCGAGATCGAGCCGTTATTGACGATCCGCCCGCCCATCGGGTCCTGGTCCTTCATCAGGCGGAAGGCTTCCTGGATGCAGTAGAACATGCCGCTCAGGTTGACATCGACGACCATGCGCCACTGCTCGACCGTCAGATCTTCCAGCGGAATCGCGGGCGCGCCGGTGCCGGCGTTGTTGAACAGCACGTCGAGCCGGCCGAAGGCCTCCTTGGTCTTGGCGAAGAGCGCCGCGACGGACTCGGGATCGGTCACGTCGGTCGGCACCGCGAGCGCGCGGTCGGCTTTGTCGCCGGCTTCGCCGATACTCTCCTGCAATGCCTCGGCGCGCCGGCCGGCCAGCGCCACGGCATAGCCTTCGCGCAGCAGGGCGAGCGCGACGGCCCGGCCGATGCCGCTGCCCGCGCCCGTGACGATCGCGACCTTGTTGTTCGAGCTCATGGATCGGCGGCCCTCCCCAGCCTGTCGGATGTTATGTCGTGGAGCGTTATGACAGCCGGGATCGGCGGTCTTGGCAACCGCGCGGCGCAGCCGAGGAACGCGGTTGCGTTTATTCGGCCGCGAGGCTGCTCTTGCGGCCGGGTAGTTCGCCCCGGATGACGTAGGCCAGGGTCTGCACGACCTGCTCGGGCGTCGCGCAGACGGCAAGCGCTGCGGCGTCGACCTCCTTGAGCGCGTGGTTGAGCTCCGGCCCGTGCAGGGTGATCACGGCCTTGCCGAGCGCGCTCGCCACGCCGGCGTCGAAGGCGGCGTTCCACTGCCGGTACTTCTCGCCGAAGCGCACCACCACCACGTCGGCCTCGGCGATCAGCGTGCGCGTGCGGATCGCGTTCATGCCGGCGCCCTTGCGGTCGTGCCAGAAGGCCTGCTCCTCGGTGCCGAGGATCACCGCGCCGCAGTCGTCGCTGTCCTCGTGCACGCAGACCGGCGCGTCGAGCCGCACCGGCAAGGCGGCCGCTTCGATGCCCTGGGCGATGCGCTCGCGCCAATCGCTGTGGATCTCGCCCGAAAGATAAACGTTCCAGGTCCGCTCGCTCATTTTTCGCTCCGAGGTTTGTTTGGATCGCTGCTTACGAAGGGGCCCTGGCACTCAACAGATTTGCGCCCTCATCGCGAGCTTTCGCGGAATCGGGTATTGCCGAGAGCATCGGCCCTTTCGGCGCTCCGCGCCAGCCCCCCACCCGACGCTTCGCGCCGACCTCCCCCTCAAGGGGGGAGGCGATAAATAATACCGTAGCATCCCAAATTCCCTCCCCCCTTGAGGGGGAGGGTTAGGAAGGGGGGCGTCCGCGTAGCGGACAACGGATCATGTCGCCCCTCTACGTCGGTGAGCTGCCGGCTTGACCCGACAATCCAATCCGACAACGGCTGTTCGCCAATGGACATTGCCGGATCCTCGCAGCATTGCGTCTCTGAGGTCCCAACTTCAGCCCCCCGCCGAACGCCCGCGGCGGTCCCTGAAGCTCGCCTTCAGCCAGCGCCATAGCTGGGTGATGCCGTTGCTCGCGTTCTCGA
>JAKSDN010001201.1 GCA_022360075.1 Kiloniellales bacterium
CAGGTCGTCGACGCGCGGGCGGCGCGCGACCTGAACCTCATGCTGCGCCAGGTGGTGACCAAGGGCACCGGCCGGCAAGCGGCCTTCTCCCACGCCGCCTGCGGCAAGACCGGCACCAGCCAGGAGCACCGCGACGCCTGGTTCATCGGCTTCAGCGGCCAGCTCGCCACCGGCCTTTGGATCGGCAACGACGACGGCTCGCCGATGCGCGCGGTCACCGGCGGCCAGGCGCCGGCGCGGGCCTGGCGCAACTTCATGGAGAACGCCCATCTCGACCGCGCGCCCCAGGCCATCGCCGGCCTTCAGGACCGCAAGCCGTGGCTCCGCCTGCCCTGGAACGGCATGGAATTGGCCGCCCGCTTCGGCGCGGATCCCGAGGTGTCGCTGAGGCTTGTTGCCGGCCCCGTGCGACCTTAAGGTGCCCGCCCTCGGCACGACCACGAACGATCAAAAGAGGGAGGACTCGCCCCATGGCCGGAAAGATCGACGCACGCCTTCGCGAACTGGGCATCGAGGTGCCGGAGGCGGCCGCGCCCGTGGCCAACTACGTCGCCCATGTCATGAGCGGCAAGCTCTGCTTCGTCTCCGGCCAGGTCACGGTCCAGGGCGGCGCGTTCAAGCACCAAGGCAAGCTCGGCGCCGAGATCTCGGTCGAGGAGGGCTATCAGGCGGCCCGGCTGTGCGCGATCAATATCGTCTCCCAGCTCCGCGCGGCCTGCGGCGGCGACCTCGATAAGGTCGCGCGCGTCGTCAAGCTGGTCGGCTTCGTCAACTCGACGCCCGATTTCACCGATCAGCCCAAGGTGGTCAACGGCGCCTCCGACCTCATGGTCGAGGTCTTCGGCGACGCCGGCAGGCACGCCCGCTCCGCGGTCTCGGCCGGCTCCCTGCCGCTCGGCGTCGCGGTCGAGGTGGAGGCGATCGTCGAACTGGCCTGAGCGCTGATTAAGAGACACTGAAGGCGTCCTGAGCGCTAGCTGCGTTTGAAGCCCTGTCCCCTCATGCTGAGCCTGTCGAAGCGTGAGGACGGTTCGGCGCATCCGGCCGTTCTGCATGGCTATGGTGCGTCCTTCGAGACGCGCCCAGTAGGGCGCTCCTCAGGATGAGGTAAAGTCTTTGTGGCATTGAGGAAATTCCTCATCCTGAGGAGCCCGCACAGCGGGCGTCTCGAAGGACGCACGATGGACCTCCAGTATTGTGCCAAGGTCCGGAGCCGTCAGCTTCATAACTTCTCAGAATGGCGTGTCGGGTCGGTGTCTTGAGGCGACGGCGTCAAATTCCAGCCATTGACTTCTCCGCCCGACTCACGGCCCGATCGTGCCGAGCGCGCGGTAGGCCTCGGGCACGGCGTTCTCGGGCAGAACGGCGACCGGCGGGCCGTCGGGGTCGAAGATCGCCGGGTCGAGCGGCGTCCGGGCGATGTCTCGGCGCAGGACCAGGACCGATTCCATCTCACCCTCGAACTCGACCTCGCCCTCCAGGCGCGTGACGATACCGTCGTCGGTGACCCAGAGCATGAGATCGAGCTCGCGCTCCGAGGCCTCGTCGCTGGTCATGCGGTAGCGTGTGGTTGCCTCGCCGCCTTCCTTGGCCGCGCCGATCGCTTCGATGAGATGCTCGCCCCAGGTCTCGGGCGCGGGCAGGAAGCTGACCTCGTCCAGGGGCAGCTCGATCTTGCCGTCGGCCTCGGGCTGCAAGACGAAGGCCTTGTCCAGGTCGGGCCGCAAAATCGTGATCTGGAACAAGCCATCGACGCTGATTTCCTGACGCTCCTTGCCGGCCAGGTGATAGACCTTGAAGACCACGCGGTCCTGATTGATCTGAACCACGCCCTCGGCGGTGAAGCTCGCGCTTGGCTTCGGCATTTTGGCCGCCATGGCCGCCGGGCCCGAGAGCCAGGACAGCAGGCAGAGCGAAAGACCGAGCGCCCCAAGGGCCCGCCTCAGGCTCGGCGATGTCTCGGTCTCAAGCATCCACAATCAGACGGTCCACGAAAACGTGATGCCCGACGCGCCGGGTCAGCGCCCCAGCGGACTCGCGTTTGGCCCAACCCGGCTTGCCAGGATAGCCCCGCAGTGTACCTTGATCCCAGGCGCAAGCGTCAAAGAGCTTGAGTTGACCAAGACCTGATAGTCGATTGCCGGCGCCAATGACAGCTTTGTCCAAACCTACAGTCACACCGCCCTCAGGTCCCCGGAGAGGCCATGCCTGACGGACACGAGCCGATCGCGGTCAAGGTGCTCAGCCGAGTCGCCGAGGTGCCGGCGGCGCAGTGGGACGCCTGTGCCGGCGCGGCCTCGCCCTTCGTGCGCCACGCCTTCCTCGATGCCTTGGAGGCGAGCGGCTCGGCCGTGCGCGAGACCGGCTGGCTGCCCCAGCATCTCGCGATCGAGGGCGAGGACGGGCGCCTCGTCGGCGCGGCGCCGCTCTACCTCAAGGGCCATTCCTACGGCGAATATGTCTTCGACTGGTCCTGGGCCAATGCCTACGAGCGGGCCGGCGGCAACTATTATCCCAAGCTGCAGAGCTGCGTGCCCTTCACGCCGGTGACCGGGCCGCGCCTGCTGATCCGACCCGACGTCGACCGCGAGACCATCACCTCGGCCCTGATCGCCGGCATGGCCGAGCTGGCCTACCGCCACGATGTCTCCTCGCTGCACATCACCTTCCCCCTCGAGGCGGAGTGGCGACGCTTCGGCGAGGCCGGGCTGCAGCAGCGCATCGGCTTGCAGTATCACTGGGAGAACGCCGGCTACGAGAGCTTCGACGATTTCCTCGGCGCCCTTGCCTCGCGCAAGCGCAAGGCGATCCGCCGAGAGCGCGCCAAGGCGCTGGAAAGCGGCCTGACGATCCGCACACTGGTCGGCGATGAAGTTAAGGCCGAGCACTGGGACGCCTTCTATCGCTTCTACGTCTCGACCAGCGACCGCAAGTGGGGCAGCGCCTATCTGACCCGCGCGTTCTTCGACCATCTGGGGCAGGCCATGCCCGGCGCGGTGGTGCTGGTCATCGCCGAGGAGGAAGGCAAGCCGGTCGCCGGTGCCCTCAACCTGATGGGCGGTGGCACGCTCTATGGCCGCAACTGGGGGGCCGTGCGCCGGCACAAGTTCCTGCACTTCGAGCTCTGCTACTACCGCGCCATCGACTTCGCCATCGCCCAGGGGCTCGGGCGGGTCGAGGCCGGCGCCCAGGGCGAGCACAAGATCCAGCGCGGCTACCTGCCGAGCGAGACCTACAGCGCCCACCTGATCCGCGACGGCGGCCTGCGCGAGGCCGTGGACCAGTTCCTGCGGCAGGAGCGCGCCATGATCGACCACGAGAAGGCCGCGCTCGCCGAGCTCAGCCCGTTTCGCAAGCCGCCGGTCTGCACCGCCGGGCTCGAAGGGCGTGAAGGAGCATGAGCTGGCGCGCAACCCTTGCCCTTGCCGGAGGGATCGCCCTGCTGGCCGCCTCGCCCGCGCCGGCTCAGGCCGATTGGCGGGCGCTCTGCACCGACCCGCAGGGCTGGAAGGCGCTGGACGACTGCGCGGCCGCCGTGCGGGCGGTTCCCGAGAACCTCGAGGCACAGCGCCGGCTCGCCTGGCTTCTGCTGTCCAACAACCGCGAGCCCCGCGCCCTGGAGCTGTTCGGCCGTCTGGCCGTCCTGGAGCAGGACAACCCCGAGGCCCAGTTCGACTACGCCGCCGCGCTGGCCACCGTGTGGGACTACCAGGCCGCGGTGCTGCCGATCACCCGGGCGATCCGGCTCAAGGGCGACGAGCCGCGCTACTACCGCCTGGCGGCCGTGATCTACGAGCAACTGGCGCGCAGCGATGAGGCCTTCGTCTTCCATCTGCGTCTGGCCCGGCTGGGCGATCGCATCGCCATGTACGACCTGGCCTCCGACTACGCCCAGGGCCGGGGCACCGAGGCCGACGATGCGGCCGCCCTGCACTGGTTCGAGGCGGCGGCGGCCCAGGACCATGTCGGGGCCATGGAACAGCTCGCCGAAGCCTACGGCAGCGGCGGCCTCGGCCTAGCGCGCGACCCGGCGCGGGCCGAGCACTGGCAGCAGCGCGCGGCAGCCGCCCGCGCCGGCGCCACCGCAGATTGACACTTCCGGGGTCGGCGTCTAGAACGGCTGGGGTTATTGGTTTCCGCTCAATCGTTTAACATATCTCGTTTGTTCATTGGCTGATGGGGGCCAAGGCCATGACGGCTACCGTGGCGGGGCAGAAGACCAAGTTCATCGTCGAGCTGATCAAGCCGTCGCACTACGACGACGACGGCTACGTGATCCAGTGGTGGAAGGCCTGGGTGCCCTCCAACACCCTGTCCAGCATCTACGGCATCGCCCTCGACGTGATCGAGCAGCAGGTGCTGGGCCCCGACGTCGAGATCGTCCTGAACGGCTACGACGAGACCAACACGATCATCCCGGTCGACGACATCATCGGCCGCATGAAGCAGCCCGGCGTGCGCGGCGTGGTTTGCCTGGTCGGCGTGCAGTCGAACCAGTTCCCGCGTGCCATGGACATGGCCCGGCGCTTCCGGGCCGAGGGCATCCAGGTCGCGATCGGCGGCTTCCATGCGAGCGGCTGCATCTCCATGTTGCCCGAGCTGCCCACCGACTTGCAGGAGGCGGTCGACCTGGGGATCACGCTCTTCGCCGGCGAGGCAGAGGGCGGGCGCCTGGCCGAGTTCTTCCAGGCCGCCTACGACGGCCGCATGGAGCCGATCTACAACTACATGAGCGACCTGCCGGGCATGGAGGATGAG
>JAKSDN010001229.1 GCA_022360075.1 Kiloniellales bacterium
GCGCAGACGCGCCAGATCGAGGAATACACTTTTCAAGGTTTCGAAGCCTTCACCGCGGCGACGGCCCTCTACATTCTGGTCACCGCGATCGTGATGCTCCTGATGCGGCTGCTTGAAAGCCGGGTTGCGATACCCGGCATGATCGCGCTGGGAGCGAAGTAACCGTGTTGGGTCAGTTCGATTTTCAGGTCGTTTGGGCCTCCGTTCCGTTCCTGGCCGAAGGCATGCTGGTGACGTTCTTGCTGACCGGCCTGGCGCTCGCCGGCGGAATCCTGCTGGGCACGGTCCTGGCGCTGTGCCGTTTGTCACCCTTCGCGCCACTGAGCATTGCGGGCGGCGCCTACGTGAACTTCTTCCGTTCCATGCCGCTGATCCTCGTGATCTTCTGGTTCTACTTTCTGGTGCCCGTGGTGGTCGGTCGGCCGGTCGGCGGCTTCTACTCCGTGCTGATCGCTTTCACGCTCTTCGAGGCCGCCTACTATTGCGAGATCGTTCGGGCCGGCATTCAGAGCGTTTCCAAGGGTCAGTTCGCCGCGGCCACGGCGCTCGGCATGACCAACCGGCAGGCGATGCAGTTCGTCGTTTTGCCGCAGGCTTTCCGGGCCATGACTCCCGTACTGCTGACCCAGGCCATCATCCTGTTTCAGGACACGTCCCTCGTCTACGTCGTGGGCCTGCGCGACTTCCTGGTGTCCGCCGATTTGGTCGCCAACCGGGAAAACCGGCTGATCGAAATGTTCGTCACCGTTGCCGTCGTCTACTTCGTGCTCTGTGCCGCCGGCTCGGCCGCGGTGGCCTGGCTGCAGAAGCGGATGACGTTCTCATGAAGCCCATGGCGAAGGCGCGGGGCCTGCCCGGCGAGCCCGAGGCGATGCCGATCGTGCAGCTCACCGACGTGAGCAAGTGGTTCGGGACATTCCAAGTGCTGGCGGACTGCAGCCTGAGCGTGGCGGTGGGCCAAGTGGTCGTGATCTGCGGCCCGTCGGGGTCCGGCAAGAGCACGCTGATCAAGACCGTGAACGGATTGGAGCCTTTCCAGGCGGGCGAGATACTGGTCGACGGCATTCAAGTCGGCGCCAAGGAGACCGACTTGCCGCGGCTGCGCACGCGGATCGGCATGGTGTTCCAGAATTTCGAGCTGTTTCCCCATATGACGGCCCTCGACAACATCATGCTGGCGCAACGAAAGGTGCTCGGCCGCGGTCGTGAGGAAGCCCGCGCTCGCGCGATGACGCTGCTCGAGCGCGTCGGTCTGGCGGAGCACGCTCGCAAGTTTCCGGCCCAGTTGTCCGGTGGCCAGCAGCAGCGCGTCGCGATCGCACGCGGGCTGGCCATGGACCCGATCACGATGCTGTTCGACGAGCCGACCTCGGCGCTCGATCCGGAAATGATCAACGAGGTTCTCGACGTCATGACGGAGCTCGCCACCGAAGGCATGACCATGCTCGTGGTCACGCACGAGATGGGCTTCGCCCGGAGGGTCGCCGATCGGGTCGTGTTCATGAGCGACGGGCGGATCGAGGAGGACTGCGCCACGGAGGCGTTCTTCGGCGAGCAGCGCGGCGAGCGAGTTGCCGAGTTTCTCTCGAAGATTCTCTCGCACTAGGGAGCGCGGGGGTGAAGCTCTATGACGATTGCAAAGCTCTGGACGCGCGCTCTTCATCGGAACGGCGCCGATGACGGCGAAGCGAGCCGTCGCGCAGGCGGATGGAAGCTTCGTCTCGCATCTCGAATGCAGCGCGACCGGAGA
>JAKSDN010000338.1 GCA_022360075.1 Kiloniellales bacterium
CCGGGCCCCAAGCGTCAGGATAACATCATGGGCCCGCGTCCATGCACCTGCGCGCCCCTCTTAACAACCAGTCGTGGGGTCGTCAACCAAATTTTGTGGCTGCTAGGGAACTTCTATCCACATGTTGTGGCTTAAGCGCCGCCGTCTCGGGCGCAAGGCTCGCCGCGCGCCGGGGCGCGACGGCGCTCAGCGCACGTAGACGTGGACCTCGTTGACCTGGGCGTTGGCGCTGGTCGTGGCCGAGAGCGTCACCCGGTCCGGCGGCAGGCCCATGCCGGTAAGCGAGCGCAGCACACCTTCGGCGTTGCGCCGCGACCGGGTTGAGGCGATCGAGACCTGCGCCGGGTTGCCGCCGCTCGGGGCGACCGCGACCAGGTCGAAGCCCGCGTTGGGCTTGCGTTCGAGGGCCCGGTTGACGGCGGTGAACAGGGCCTGCTCGTAGTCCACGTTGGGATCGCTGAAGCGGATCACGACCAGCGGCTGGCGCTGACCGACCAGCGAGGCGGCGCCCCCGGCCGGCGGCGGCGGCGGGATGCCGAAGGCGCGTCCGGCCAGGCTGCCGCCGATGTACTCTCCGCTGTCGATGGCGATCTGCATCGCCGTCAGGTTGGAACGCTCGGCGCTGAAGTAGTTCTGGGTGCGCGCGATGTCCTCGGTCAGCTCGTTGAGCAGGCGGTCGAGCACCACGACGGTCTTGTTGACCTCGTCTTCCAGCACCGCGAGCTGGCGGTGGTCGTCCTCGAGCGCGCCGTAGAGGCCGAACGTGGCGCGGGTCGAGTCGAGCATGAAGGCGGCCAGGGCCGAGGTCGAGGCCGACTGCGCGCTCAGGGCGTTGAGCTGGCTGATGCTCTCGCCCACCTTGCCGAGCTCGCCCTGGGCCTGGTTCCACTGGGCGACCAGCTCGGGGTTGCCCGGGGTCGTGCCGACCTGCAGGCGCGCGTTGACGCGGCCGATGACGGAGTGATAGGCGCTCGCGCTGTCGCGCGCGTCGACGCGTAGTGTCTGGAGTTCGTTGTTCTGATTGCTGAGCTGGTCCTGCAGGCGCGCGAGCTCGCCGCGCAGCTCGTCGACTTTCTGCCCGACCAAGGTGCCCGTCGGCGTGCCCGGCGTCACGCCCGGCGCCTCGAAGACCGTCTCGCCGAGCACCGGACCCGGGCCCGGCGCCGCTGCCACCGGTACCGTGGTCTCGCCCGCCGGGTCCTCGCCGGTCAGCGAAGGCCAGAGCGACTCCTCGCCGAACGAGCAGGCGGAGAGCGCGACGCAGAAACCGATCGCCACAGCAGAGTGTCGCGTCGGCCTGTTTCCACTAAGTGGCATGAAGTCTTTGCTCAAAGATTCGCGTTGAAGCCGTCCCACGTTTCAAGTCAAGGAAACGTAGTTCGGTCTCAATCCCCCCTCGTTCACCAAGAATCAAGTGTAATGAACGCGACTCAGCGGAACAAGGGGAGAATTCCAGGCAGTTCAAGGCGCTGGCGCCTTCTTTTCCGACCACTGATAATCCCCTCTCGGCGCTTGCTCTCGGCTCTTCGGTCGAGTAATGTCCGCGCTCTTCACGGGCCGAGTCGCGGCCCGTTCGAAGGCTGCCTTCCCGGTCTGCGCCCGTAGCTCAACTGGATAGAGCATCTGACTACGGATCAGAAGGTTGGGAGTTCGAATCTTCCCGGGCGCGCCATCACCAAAGTAAGCCGCGAACGAATACAGACCAGAGCCCCGTCTGGCTTAGCCCAGTAGGGTAAAGGATTTCTTGCCGGCGGATGACGAATCCGGACGGCATCCGCCTCAAGTCCCGAGTTCCAGCCGGCTTCGTTACGCTCTTTGCTCACGGATCCCGCGAAAACGAGACGCCGGCCTTTACCAGAGCCGCGACCATTCGATCCTCCGTCGCCCTCGGCAGGTTCCACCTCGAAAGCTTCGCGCGCGCCTTGGCCGGAAATCCGGGGTCGATCCGCATCAGGGTCGAGACGGCGGCCTCGGCTTCCTTGCCGCGCCCCATCTCGCCGTAGATCATGGCGAGGTAGACCTGCGCCATGAGATGGCCGGGCTTGGCGTAAGCCTTCGCATAGGCCAGGGCGGCCTCGAAGTCGCGCGCGAGAAAGCGGTCGACGATGAAAGGCGCGTTGTACCACCACGGGAAGTTGGGGTTGAGCTCGATCGCCCGGCGCATGAGCGACATGCCGACGTCCTGGTTGCCGATATAGGTCTCGAAGAAGCCTGCCACGGCCAGACCATCGGGGTCGTTCGGGTTGAGCACCAGGGCGCGCCCAATAGCCGTCTTCATCTCGTCCAGCTCGCCCCGGGCGAAGTGAGTGCCGGCGAGCGACAGGAAGGCTCGGCCGTTGAAAGGCCCCAGCTCGACCGCCCGCTGCGCCGCCGCGAGCGCGCGATGGCGCGTCTCCGACCCGGGGTTCAGGCCGTAGAGCAGGTCCTGATTGTGCAGATGCGCCAGTGCGGCCCAGGCATCGGCGTAGTGGGGATCGCTCTTGACCGCGTTCTGCAGGCAGCTTCGCGCCTCCTTGTAGCCTTCGAGATCGAACTTTCGCCAGTGGTCGTACATCTTCAGGACGCATTCGTAGGCATCGAGAGAGGTGCTGGCCTTGCGCCGGACCGCCATCATCTGGCGGTGCGGGATCACGCCGGAGAACTGGGCGAGAGCCGCGGCAACCCTTTGCCCGATGTCGTCCTGAAGCTTGATGATCTCGATCGCCTCGATCGCCCGGTCGTAGGTCTCGGACCAGAGCTGGACGCCGGTCGCACCGTCGACGAGATGCACGACTACGCGGACGCGGTCCGCCTCCCGGCGCACGCTGCCGGCCAGGAGATATTGGGCGTTCAACTCTCGGCTCGCCTGCCGCAGGTCTTGCTCCGGGTCGCGGTAGCGGTAGGCGATGTGGCGCCCGACCACCTTCAGATCGCGAAACCGGGTCAGGCTGATGCTGATCTCTTCGGTCAGGCCGTCGGCGAAGAGGCTCTGGGCGGGGTCGTAGTTGAGAACCTTGATCGGCAGCACGGAGATCGAGGGGCGCAGGGTTTCGGCGCTGGCCACGGGTGCCGGCTCGGGCTGGGTGAAGGGATCGAGGAACTGCGTGACGACGAGCCCGGCCAGGATCAGTCCGGCGAGCGCCGCGGCGGACAATCCCAAGACCATCCGCCGGCCGCGCCACGGGCGCGTCTTCGCCGAGACCGGCCCGGCGGCGTCCGGCTCCGCCGCCGAAGTGTCGGATTCGGCCCAGCGAAACGCCGGCGCATAGCCGCCCTTCGGAATCTCGATGACGACCGGGTCGTCGCATCCCTCGGTGAGGTTGTAGTGGGTCAGCTTGCGGCGCAGCCGACTGCCTTCGACCCTTACGATCGAGTCGGCCTGCGGGTCGAAGCTCTCGTCGCGGCCATAGACCTCGACGCCGATGATATAGGCCTTCAAGCTGGAGCCCCGCCCGGCCAAGGCCTCCTCGACCACGAAGCTGAGGAAACGCCCCAGCGTCTCTGAGCGCTCGAATTCCTTGCTGGCGAGAATCCGGGACAGTTGAGCGCGAACCGCGGCGGGCGGAACGTAGGGGTTGGGCGAATCCCGCAAGTCTGTTGCGTCGGTCTTCGACATCGGCGGCACGCCGAACGGCGCGTTGCCTCCTTTGGATCCTTCCAGGTTTCAATTCGCGGGCAGAGTTCAACCCAGGTCTGACAAGTATGGGCTGCTTCGTTTTCGTTGGGAAGGTCTCTGGGCGTTTCGTCCTAGATTCGTGGAATTGGGGCGACTAACAGCGAGTCGCTTGCGTTCTTGGGCGATTTTGGGCTGTTTTGTCTCGCTTCGTGCCCATTTGGAAGCTTGGGCTCGGAAAGTGAAAAGACCCTCGCGGCGATGAGCAAGGTATCGGCGTAATTGCGCCGATCCGATCATTCCGATCGGGCGGCCTCGGCTGCGAGGCCCAGCCCAGGTTAGGGCTCATTTGAAGTCGACGGCTTAGAGCGAATCGATCGAGGCGGGCGCGGCCCGTGGCCGGTCGCAAGATCCCTATCCGACAGCCCTGGAGCCATCGAGCGGCGTCTTGGTGACGCTGACCATCAGGGCTCGGGCGGGCCTGCCGCGGACGAGTCGGCATCCGGCCCGGCGAGATCTGGCGGTCGGACCGGGAAGAGGAGATTCACAGGTGATGACGTTGAAGAAGACGGCCGGGGCCGGAGGCGTCACGACTCAGGCTCCGGCAGGGAAGGTGCCCTTGCTGAGCAAGCGGCTTTCGGTCGTCGATCGCAATGAGTGGTTTCTGCGTTTCGTCTCGGACGTGGCGCAAGACCAGGGCTATCAAGTCGAGACCTACGCCGATCCGGAGGACCTGCTGCGGGACTTCGACCGCTTTCGCCCGCAGGTTCTTCTCTTCGACGTCGTCATGCCCGGGATCGACGGCATCGAGCTGGTGCGTTGGCTCGGCGCGCAAGATCCCGCGGTGAGCGTGATCGTCTGCACCAGCAGCAGCCCGATCCTCTCGCGGGCGGTCGTGAGCCTGGCCGAGACACTGGGCCTGCGCGAGGTCCGGCTGCTCGGCCGTCCAGTGAGCCGGGAGGTTCTGCGGGACACTCTTTCGAGCGTCCGGCCCGCGGGTCGGCGCTGAGCTGCGGGAGAGCGACAAAGTTGGTGTTGCGATGGGACGCCTATGGCCGTGGCCGTGCCGAAAGGCCGGGCCGGTCCAGAATCCTGGAGCTGGCGCGTAGTCTGCAGACGCTGCACGAGCGCTCGGACCGGGTCGAGATGAACTGGCTGATCGATTTCATCGACGAGATCGAGGAGCGAATCTCGCACCTGCCGGCGCGGCATGTCGGCGAGGCAGCGGTCCAGATCATGATCGCTTGCGGCGCGGTCGACTACGTCAGGTCGACCCTGGAGGAAGGCGACACCCGCCATCTGGATCGTTGCTTGCGTCTGCTCACATCGGCGCTTGGTGGTCTGGCGGACACGGCCGGGATCGAGCTCGATAGCCTGGGCGCAAACTGGTATTTGCCAACTGAGTCCGCATCGCCACGAGCGCAGGTGCCGTGCGTGGCGTCGGACACGAAGGTCGTCGGACGCGGCCCCCTCGTCCTGCTCGAATGCCCGAAGGACCGCGATTGAAGCCGTCGCCTGCTGGCTTGCCCCCTGGCCGCTACCGCTTTTGCGGCCATGAAACTGTGAGAAACACCACAGTCTGAATTCGGCCGAAGAGCGATCCTGGAGAGGTCCACCATGTCTGCCCTCCCTGTTGGGTGAGCGTGGACTTCCCCGGCTTCTGACGTCCCTCAGAGGCCGGGGCCTTTTCATTTCGCGGTGAGGCATTGTGACCGGCTCACTAGGGGCCGGTTCCGCCGCGCCTTGATCCGCGCTTCGCTGCGCCCCAGTTCACATGCCGAGTCGGGATGGCTGTGAGAGCGGAGGCGGTGCATGGACGAGGAACGCAGGCTGCGCGTCTTGGGCTTTGCCGGAAGCCTGCGAAAGGGCTCCTACAACCGCGCATTGATCGAAGCCGCCGGCGAGGTGGCGCCGCGCGGCATGGCGCTCGAGCCTTACGACCTGAGCCCGATTCCGCTCTACAACGAAGACGTTCGGGCGGAAGGCATGCCTCCCGCCGTCGAAGCCTTTCGCGCGGCCATCGCCGGCGCCGACGCGTTGCTGATCGCGACGCCCGAGTACAACTACTCGATTCCCGGCGTGCTGAAGAACGCCATCGACTGGGCGTCGCGGCCGCCGGACCAGCCCTTCGACGGCAAGCCGATCGCACTCGTCGGTGCCAGCCCGAGCCGCCTCGGCACGGCGCGGGCGCAGTATCACCTGCGGCAGTGCTTCGTCTATCTGAACGGCTTCGTGCTCAACCAGTCGGAGATCCTCGTCGCCAACGCCTCGGCCCTCTTCGACGAGAACGGCCGGCTGACCGACGAGGCGACTCGGGCGCGCCTGGGCGAGCTGCTCGCCGCGCTTCGCGAAGCGGTGCTGCGGCAGGTGCCGGCCCGCTAGGCGAGGACAAAGGCGCCTCAGCGTTAGCGTTCCGAGAAGGCGCTGTCGAGCGAGCGATAGATCGGCTTCAGCAGATATCGCAGCAGGGACTTGCTGCCGGTCGATATGTCGGCGTCGACGACCATGCCGGGCAGGATCAGGTTGCGCGTGGCGTCGTTGCCGACGTAGTTCCGGGCGAGCGAGACGATCCCCTTGTAGTAGGGATTGCCCTCCTCGTCTTGGAAGGTCGACGCGGAGATGCGCGTGAGCTCGCCGTCGACCGCCCCGAGGCGGGCCACGTCGTAGGTGGTGATCTTGACCCTGGCGCCCTGGCCCGGCAGCAGATGACCGACGTCGCGCGGCTGGATGCGCACCTCGGCCACCAAATCCTCCTCGATGGGGACGATCTCCATCAGGATCTCGCCCGTGCCGATGACGCTGCCGACGGTCTGGGTGAGCAGGCCCTTCACCACGCCGCCGACCGGTGCTGCGATCTCCAAGCGATCGACCCGATCCGCCAGCTTCATAAGCTGATCGCGGACCTGCGCAAGCTCGGCGTTGACGGCGCCCATTTCGCTCAGCGCCTCGTGTCCGAGGGTCGACTCGAGCTCGATGACGCTGCTTTGCGCTTCGGCCAAGGCCTCCTCGGTTCCGGCGATCTGGCCGATCAGCGCCGTCAGCTCGCCGACCGTCTTGCTCAGCGCCCGCTCGGTCTCGAGATAGACCACCTTGGAGACCAGGCCCTTCTCCATCAGAACGCGGCGCATGCGCGCCTGCTCCTTGATGATCTCGACCTGCTGGCGCAGGTGCTTGCGCTGCTCGTCGAGCGAGTCGAGCTCGGCATGCCGCTGGTCGATGCGCGCCAGCAGGACCGCTTGCTGGCTCTCGCGCGCCCGCGTCTGCACCTCGAGGATGGCCATCTCGTCCGCGACCATCCTCGGGTATTGGGCGCCGGCGGAGAAGTCCGGCTCGAAGCCCAGGACGAAGGCGCGCAGCCGCTCCGCCTTCAGGGCCAGCGCGGCTTCGCGCGTGCGGACCTGGTCGAGCTCCGCCAAGGCGGCAGCGGACTCGAGGCGCATGACCGGTTCGCCCGGCCGGACGATCTGGCCTTCTTCGACGTGGATCTCGGCGACGATGCCGCCTTCCAGGTGTTGGACGACGCGCACCGAGCCTGCCGGCATGATCTGACCCGGCGCCAGGGCGTTTTCCTGCATCGGCGTGATCGCGGCCCAGACGACGAACCCGGCCACCAGCAGCGTGCCGGCCAGGAGCAGGTGCAAGAGCACCTTCGGCGGCCCGGCTTCCTCGAGCAGGAGCGGCTTGGAGAGATAGCGGCTGAGCCGCGCCTTTCTCTGCGGCGTTGGCTTCGAGCTCAGAAGTTTGCCCAGCACAGCCATGACCTCAGCCCATTTGCAACTTCGGCAGGATCTCGTCGGGCGTGCCGGCGGCGAGCACGCGGCCGCCCTGCATGTAGACGAGCCGATCGGCGAGACGCATGTGACTTGGCCGGTGGGTCACGAGGAAGACGGTGGCGCGGCCGCGGAGCTGCTGCAGCTTGCGCCGGAGCGCAGCGTCGCCCTGCTCGTCGAGGTTGGCGGCCGGCTCGTCCATCAGGTAGATCGGCGCGTCCTTGACGTAGCCGCGCGCGAGCACGAGGCGCTGCCGGAAGCCGGTGGGGAGCTGGCGCTGAAAGCGCTCGGTCAGGCGGGTCTCGAAGCCCTCCGGCAGGGTCAGGATGTCGTCGAGCAGGTCCGCGTCGAGCACGGCCTGGGCCAGGTCCGCGTCGCTCGCCGTCGGGTTGGCGAGGCGCAGGTTCTGGGCGATGGTACCGTGAAAGAACTGACTGACCTGCGGCAGATAGGCGACCGAGCTGCGCAGCTCGCCCATGTCGAGCTGGCGGATGTCGATGCCGTCGATCAGCACTGCCCCGGCCTGGGGCTGATAGAGGCCCGCGATCACCTTCAGCAAGCTGGACTTGCCGGAGCTGCTCGGCCCGGAGACCGCGATGATCTCACCGGGCCTCACCGCGAGATCGACGCCGAGCAGGGCGGGCTCGGCGTTCGGCGAATAGCGCAGACTGACGCGCTGGAACGAGATCTCACCGGTGAAGGTGCGATGGCGCTGAACGACACGGCCGGGCTCGCGGTCCAAGCGCAGCTTCATGAGCTGGTTGATCTGTCGCAGCCCGAGCTTGACCTGCTCCAGCCGGGTCAGGCTCAGGAACGCGACCTGCAAGGGCGTGAGCACGCGCCAGACCAGGGCCATGACGGCGACCAGGGCGCCGATGGTCATCTCGCCGTCGAGCACGCGGAGCGTCCCGATCCCGATGGTCGCGATGCCGGAGACCATCATCAGGATCTGGGCCGTGGTCTGGACGAAGACCGAAATCTGGGTCGTGCGGAAGCTCGCCAGGCTGCTGCGTGCCGACAGCGGCGCGTAGCGGCGGCTCCAAATGCCTTCGCCGGCGCAGGTCTTCACGCTGCGCAGGTGGCCGAGCATCTCGATGAGGAAGGCCTGGCGCTTGGCCCGCGCTTCGCCGGCCTCGGCCACCGCGCGCCGCATCGAAGGCGTGGTCAGGGCGGCAATCAGTGCGAAGGCAAGGATCAGGATCAGCGGCACCCAGGCAAGCGGGCCGGCGATGACGGCGATGACCAGGATGAAGATCGCGACGAACGGCAGCTCGAGGAAAATGCCGGCCATGGGGCCGGTGAAGAACTCGCGGACGGACTCGAACTGGCGCAGGCGCGAGACCTGGGCGCCGATCGTGGCGCGCTCCGTCATCATGATCGGCAGATGGATGATCTGCTGGAAGGCGGCCGCCCCGAGAATCATGTCGATGCGCCCGCCGACGTAGGCCAGCATGCGCGAGCGCAGGACGCGCAGCAGGAAATCGACGGCCAGGGCGAAGACGACGCCGCCGGTCAGGTAGATCAGCATCTCTTCGGAGCGCGCCGAGATCACGCGGTCGTAGACCGTCATGATGAAGATCGGCACGGCGAGGGCGAGCATCGAGGTGACGAAGGTGATCCCGAGCATCTGCAGGACCAGGCTGCGGAAGCGCCGGGCGACATCGTCGAACCAATTCGCCTGGGCCGTGTTCGCCGCGCCCTGCTGCTGCGACTCCTCGGCCTGCGCGAAGAAATAGGCTGTCCCCTGCAGGCCCAGGACGCTGATCCGGGCGATCGTCGAGGTCTGACCGTCGAACACGGTCACCATGTCGCCCTCGCGGCGCAGGATCACGAAGGCCGCGCCCTCGTCGGACACGAAGGCGCAAGGGGCGAGACGGGGGTCGAGGTCGCGCAGCCGGAGCGGCGACGAGCGGCTGGTGTAGTTCAGGTTCGCAAGGATGTTGCGAAAGCCGTCGATGTCGAGCGAGTCGGCGAAATGCGGCAGCGCCTCGGAGAGGTGCCGCGAGTGACCGCTCCAGCCCAGGGCCGTGAGCATCGGCACCAGGCAGGCCGCGAGATCGGAGATCGCGCGTAGGCCGTCCAGACCGCCGCCGTGCAGAACGCGCCCGAGGCGCTCGTCGGACCGGGGGTCCGGAGGTCTTGCCTCCAGGCGGGATTCGAGCTGCTCGACGCCGATATCAGTCATGCGCTGGCCAGATCGAGCTTGAGCGCGGGTAGGCCCGCGCCGCCTGCGTCGCCGTTCGGCGCGAGGCCGGTGGTTCTGGTCGGCGGCGGCGCGAAACTTTCGGTCTCGCCGTGCTTCGGCACCAGCATGCCGGCTTGCAGATGGAAGACCCGGTCGGCCAGCGCCAGGAGGGACGGCCGATGACTGACCAGGATCATCGTGACTTGGCCCTTCATGCTCGCCAGCGCTTCCTTGAGCTTCGCGTCGCCGGTGCTGTCGAGCGCGCTGTTGGCCTCGTCGAAGAGGATTACCCGCGGGTTCGAGGCCAGGGCGCGCGACATCGCGATGCCCTGCTTCAGGCCCGCCGGCAGCTCGTCGTCGGAGCCGTCGCCGACCTTGGTCTCGTAGCCCGCGGGCAGCCGGTGGATCGCCCGATCCAGACCGAGAAGCCGCGTAGCCTCGAGCGCGCCTTGCGTGCTGCCGGGTCCGCGAAAGGTCGTGACGTTGTCGAGAATCGTGCCCTGGAAGAGGGCGGTGCGCTGCGGCAGATAGCCGATCTGATGGCGCGCGCTCAGCGGGTCGCAGTCCGCAAGGTCGACGCCGTCGTAGAGCACCTGGCCGCTGGTCGGCTGGAGCACGCCCATCATGAGCATGAGCAGCGTCGATTTGCCCGAGCCGGTCCCACCCGTAATACCGACGACTTCGCCGGGCTCGACCGACAGGTTGATGCCCTCGATCAGGGGCGGGTCCTCGCCTTCATAGCCGAAGGTCAGATCCCTGAGCTCGATGGCTCCCCGCAACGGATGGATCGGCGGCTTCTCGTCCTCGGCTTCGGGCCTGAAGGCGAAGAGGCTCTGCAGACGCTCGCGGGCAACGCGGATGTTCTGGAACTGGGTCCATATGCCGAGCGCACGCAGCAGCGGCTGCACGGCCCGGCCCGACAGAAGCGTGCAGGCCGCAAGCCCGCCGATGCTGAGCTCGCCGGCGATTACGTAGGTCGAGCCGAACGCGGCCACCCCGACCATAGTCAGATTGGAGAAGCTGGAGCCGATCCCTTGGGCCAGGTTGCTGAGGAAGGTGCAGCGGAAGGTGTTGACGGCGCCGCTTTCCTGCAGGCGCTCATAGCGGCGTTGCAGCAGCGGCTCCATGGCGAGGCCCTTGACCGTTTGCATCCCGCTCAGCACCTCGATGATGAAGCTGTAGCGGCGGTCGTCGAGCTGTGCGCGCTCTTCGAGCGCCTGCTTGAGGAAATGCCCGACCAGGAGCGCGGCGCTGGCGAGCAGGATCAGCAGCGCCAGCGGCACCAGAACGAGCGAGCCGGCGATCGTCCAGATCAGCACGAGGAAAAGCGCGATGAAGGGCAGATCCACGAGCATCAGCCGGCCTTGGCCGGCGTGGTGGTCGCGCATGAGGTCGACGGCGTTCAGGCGGTCGAGGTGGATGCCGGCGGACTCGCTTTCGAAGCGGTCGATCGGTGTCGACAAGAGCCGGTCGACGGCCCGGCAGGAGGTCGCGTGTTCGAAGCTCGCGGCGTTCCATCCCGTCACGTAGGAACGGCTCAGGCGCAGCGCGGCATCGATCAGCAGCACGACGCAGAGGCCGAGCACGAGCATGAGCAGGGTCTCGGTCGCGTTGTTCGGCAGGATGCGGTCATAGACCTGCAGGATGACCAGGGGCAGCCCGAGCGAGAGCAGATTGATCGTCAGCGACGCCAGCAGCACCCGCGGCCCCAGGGCCGGGGCGGGTGGAGGAGCTTCCCGCCCATAGGACCAGGACTCGTCCTCGTCGAGGGATCCCATGTAGCTTCCCTCGCTGGCCTCCATCGCGCCTGCCTGACGCAAGGCGTCATCCCCCTTACAAAATCTACGGGACTCGACGGCTCTGAATGCTCGACCCGCGCAAAAAAACGGGCCTAACGAGGTTTAAAGATAAATGTTTTCCGGTCTGTTAAGCGGTCAGACCAATCTAGCTCAGTTATCTGGTTCTTCTGGGAACGCCCTCACGCTACTCTCGAACCGTTCATGTCGAACGGTCGGTTTTATTAAGAGAAACGAAACTGAATATTCAGAGTCTGTTAAGGCCTGATCGGCCCGGCTCGGCGCTACCTGGGATCAGTCGGCCCCGGCGGGGGCCGCCGCCGCCGGCCGCAGCAGCACGACGGCCAGGGCCGAGCAGACCAGGGCCAGGGCGGCGATCTCGGCCAGGCCGATCGCCTCGCCCAAGACGAGCGCGCTGCTGATCACGCCGACCACCGGTATCGCGAGCGTGCCGATGGCGGCGATGCTGGCCGGGAAGATCCGCACGACCTTGAAGTAGGCCCAGTGGCAGAACAGCATCGGCAGCGCGATGCAGTAGAGCGTCGCCAGCAGCGCGGCCGAGCTGACGCCGCCGAGATCGGGCGTGCCCTCGATCAGGAACATGCCGATGGTGACCGGCACCGCGCCGGCCAGGAGCTGCCAGCCGACCAGCACCGTGGTCGAGAGACTCCAGGCATAGCGCTTGACCATCACCGTCCCGGTGCCCCAGGTCATGGCCGCGCCCAGCATGCAAGCAGCGCCGATGGGAAAGCGCCCGACGATACCGATGTCGGGCCCGATCAAGAGGGCGAGCCCGGCCATGCCGAGCGCGAGGCCGATCAGCTTGCGCGCCGTCAGGGGCTCGCCGAGAACCGGGCGGCCGAGCAGCGCTGCCCAAAGCGGCATGGTGAAGGCGATGATCGAGGCCCGCCCCGCCTCCATGTTGCTGACGCCGTAGCCGGAGAAGAGGTGCCAGCCGATGATGTTGAAGAGCGCGCAGAGCAGCAGCGGGCGGATCTCGGCGCGCGGCACGCGCAGCCGCTGCCCGCTGAGCTTGGCCAGCAGCAAGAGACCGCCGCCGCCGGCGAACAGGCAGATGGTCCGGAAGGTCCAGACCGGAATCTCGTCGAGCGCGATCTTCATGGCCGGCCAGTTGGCGCCCCAGAAGAAGGTCAGGCCGGCGAGCAGGATGAAGCCGCTGGCCGGCAGCACGACCTGATTGGCCCGCGCGCTGGGGCCGGTCTCAGAGGCCACGGCGATCTTCCGCAGAGGACTTGGCTGATGACCCGTGGCGGCGATTCGGCGCGTCCGGGCTAGGCATCTTGGCCCGCTTTGCGCAGGGCGATGCGGCCGAGCACCGCGGTCTTCTCCTCGGCGCTCAGAATCGGCCAGTCGCGGATCTCGTCGGTCGTTCGATAGCAGCCGATGCAGCGGCCGGTCCCATTGTCGAGCTGGCAGACCGAGATGCAGGGCGAGGGCACGCTGTGGTCGATCACCCGCCCGCGCGCCGCGCGGCGCGCCTCGCGCCGCCGCCGGCGCGCGGCCGCCGCGTCGTCGGCTTGGCTCGCGCTCAAGGGGTCGTTCTCGCTCACTGGCTCGCTCGTTCGATCAGCATGGCCCGGACACTGCGAGGCAACATGGGCTGTCGCGCCTCGCATTGCAATCTCCCGCCGCCTTCCTAAGATCACGGCCGCCAACGCAAGGGGAAACGCCGGCCATGAGCCATCACCTGCGACGCCTGCGTCTGGGCAGCGGCTTGATTCTCTTTGTCTTCGTGACGACCCACTTCCTCAACCACGCCCTGGGGCTGGTCTCGCTGGAGGTGCTGGAGGCCGGTCGCGAGCTCTTCCTGCGGCTTTGGCGCAACTGGCCGGCAACGATCCTGCTTTACGCGGCCCTGCTGCTGCACATGGCCTTGGCACTTTGGGCCGTCTATCAGCGCCGCAGCCTCAGCATGCCGCCTTGGGAGCTCACCCAGCTTCTTCTCGGTCTGGCGATCCCGCCGCTGCTGACCTTGCACATCCTCGGCACGCGGCTGGCCTTCGAGCTCTTCGGGGTCGAAGACGACTATCACTTCATCCTGCTGATCTACTTCGTCTTCGCACCGTTCCAGGGGATCAAGCAGGGCGTGGTCATGCTCTTCGTTTGGCTGCACGGCTGCGTCGGGCTGCACTTCTGGCTGCGTCTGAAGCCTTGGTATCCGCAGGTCCGGCCGCAGGCATTCGCGCTCGCCCTGCTGATCCCCGTGATCTCCCTGCTCGGCGTTCTGGTCGCCGGGCGCGACCTGGCCCGTCTGGCCGAGGACCCGGCCTGGCTCGAGGCGACCATGGCCCGAATCAACTTTCCCGGCGAAGCGGACTCCGCCTGGATCGGCGCTTTGGAGAACGCGATCCTGGCCGGGCTCGCCGTCACTCTTGCCGTGACCTTCGGCGCGCGCTGGCTGCGCGCCTGGCGCCAGCGCCGCCGCGGCATCGTCACCGTCACCTATCCGAACGGCCGCAGGGTAACCGTGCTGCCGGGCACGAGCCTGCTGGAGGCCAGCCGTAGCAATGGGATCCCCCACGCCTCGGTCTGCGGCGGCCGCGGCCGTTGCTCGACCTGCCGGGTGCGGGTCTCGAAGGGCCTGGAGCGGCTCGCGCCGGCGGCCGAGGCGGAGCTCAAGGTCCTGGCCCGGGTCGGCGCCGCGCCCAACGTGCGTCTGGCCTGCCAGACCCGCCCGCGCGCCGATCTCGAAGTGACGCCGCTGTTGCCGCCGACGGCGACGCCGCGCGAGGCCTGGGGCCGGCCCGGCATGCTGCAGGGCCAGGAGCGCGAGGTCGCGATTCTCTTCGCCGACCTGCGCGGCTTCACGACCTTGTCGGAGAACAAGCTGCCCTACGACGTGGTCTTCGTGCTCAACCGCTACTTCGCCGCCATGGGCAAGGCGATCGAGGAGTCGGGCGGCCATCTCGACAAGTTCATCGGCGACGGCGTCATGGCGCTGTTCGGCATCGAGGGCGATCCGCGCCATGCCTGCCGCGACGCCCTGGCCGCGGCGCGCGGCATGGCCGAGCATCTGGTCGAGATCAACAAGGAGCTGTCCCACGACCTCGACCGGCCCCTGCGTATCGGCATCGGCATTCACGCCGGCCCGGTGATCCTCGGCGAGATGGGCTACGGCAGCGCCACCTCCGTGACTGCGATCGGCGATGCGGTGAACACGGCGAGCCGGCTCGAGAGCCTGACCAAGGATTACGGCGCCCAGCTCGTATTCTCGGAGCCGGTGGCGGACCGCGCCGGGCTCGATCTCGGCGCCTTCCCGCGCGAGCAGGTCGAGGTCCGCGGCCGGGAAGGCCTCTTGACCGTGCGGGTGGTCAGCGACGCGGCGCTCCTGCCGGGCGCTGCCTGAAGCGGCCTCAGCTTTCGGGCGATCCGCGGTAAGCGGCGATGGCGTCTTTCAGCTCTGCGTATTCCTCGCAGCCCGGGCCGCAGGCCTCGGCCAGCACGGCCAGCCGCTGCTCGGCCTTTTCAGGTTCGCCCATCTGCAGGTAGAGCTCGCCGAGGTATTCGTTGGCACCCCGGTGCCGCGGATCGATCGCGAGCGCCTTCTCGTAGTGGGCCAGGGCCTCGTCGAACCGGCCGAGCTTGCGGTGACTGAAGCCGAGCCAATTGAGCGCGTCGGCCGAGCGCGGCTCGCGCCGCAGGATGTCTTCCAGCACGACGATGGCCGTCTCGAAGTCCTGGACCCGGATCAGCGCTTCGGCCCGCATCATTTGACGCTCCTCCGGCGTCGAGTTGCGCAAGCTCGCGCTCGGCGCCGCCGTCCCGCCGACCGCGAGCGCAGCGGGTGCCAGGCCCAACAAGCCGACAAGGACGGCGACGACAAAGAAGATCGGCAAGCGCATGGTCAGGCTCCCAGCTTGAAGCGGCATCCATTCTGAGAGCTTCCG
>JAKSDN010001134.1 GCA_022360075.1 Kiloniellales bacterium
CTCGCCATGTACGACACGATGCAGTACATCCGCCCCGAGGTCTCCACGGTCTGCATCGGTCTGGCGGCCTCGGCCGGCTCGCTTCTGCTGATGGCGGGTGCCGAAGGCAAGCGCTTCGCCTTGCCGCACTCGAAGATCATGATCCACCAGCCTTCGGGCGGGTTCCAGGGCCAGGCGACCGACATCGAGATCCATGCCCGCGACATCCTTGCCACGCGCGAACGCCTTAACGAGATTTACGCAAAGCACACGGGCCGCAACGTGAAGGCGATCGCGGACGCGATGGAACGCGACAAGTTCATGACGCCCGATGAGGCGAAGGAATTCGGTCTCATCGATGCGGTGGTCGAGCGCCATGAGCTTCCCGACGATGGCCCGGACGGCGACGGCAACGGCGCCGCCAGGAACGGCGGAAGCGAAGATTGAGTCGGCGGGCCGAGGCCGTTAACAAATTATTGATGGCTCGGTCATAGGATTCCGGATGCCGCAGGATTCGTGCGATAGAGCTGGATTGCTGCGGGACGGGCGGCCGGGCCTCGGCGGGGATTTTTCTCATTGTGTGCCGGTGTTGCGTCTGTCTAACATAATCAAGAGCTTCATGGTCCGAGACGAGTCATCATGAGCAAGTCGAGCGGCAGCGACTCAAAGAACACTCTCTATTGCTCCTTCTGCGGCAAGAGCCAGCATGAGGTTCGCAAGCTGATTGCCGGTCCGACGGTGTTCATCTGCGACGAGTGCGTCGAGCTCTGCATGGACATCATCCGCGAGGAGCACAAGACGACGCTGGTGAAGTCGCGCGACGGTGTGCCGACTCCGCGCGACATCTGCACCGTGCTCGACGACTACGTGATCGGTCAGGACCACGCCAAGCGCGTGCTCTCGGTCGCGGTGCATAACCACTACAAGCGCCTGGCGCACGGCTCGAAGAACAACGACGTCGAGCTGGCCAAGTCGAACATCCTGCTGATCGGCCCGACCGGTTGCGGCAAGACGCTGCTGGCGCAGACGTTGGCGCGCATCCTGGACGTGCCCTTCACGATGGCCGACGCGACGACGCTCACCGAGGCGGGCTATGTCGGCGAGGACGTCGAGAACATCATCCTGAAGCTGCTGCAGTCCGCCGACTACAACGTCGAGCGCGCGCAGCGCGGCATCGTCTACATCGACGAGGTCGACAAGATCAGCCGCAAGTCCGACAACCCCTCGATCACCCGCGACGTCTCCGGCGAGGGCGTGCAGCAGGCCTTGCTCAAGATCATGGAAGGCACCGTGGCCTCCGTGCCGCCGCAGGGCGGGCGCAAGCATCCGCAGCAAGAGTTCCTGCAGGTCGACACCACGAACATCCTGTTCGTCTGCGGTGGTGCTTTCGCCGGTCTGGAGAAGATCATCTCCCAGCGCGACCAGGGCTCTTCAATCGGCTTCGGGGCCGATGTGCGCGGCCCGGACGAGCGCCAGACCGGCGAAGTCCTCAAGGACGTGGAGCCCGAGGACCTGCTCAAGTACGGCCTCATCCCCGAGTTCGTCGGCCGCCTGCCGGTGGTGGCGACCTTGGAGGACCTCGACGAGTCCGCGCTGATCGAGATCCTGACCGCGCCCAAGAACGCCTTGGTCAAGCAGTATCAGCGCTTGTTCGAGATGGAGGACGTCTCCCTCAAGTTCACCGAGGACGCGCTCAAGGCGATCGCCCAGAAGGCGATTTCGCGGAAAACCGGGGCGCGGGGCCTGCGATCCATCATGGAGGGGATCCTGCTCGAGCCGATGTTCGATCTCCCAGGCTTGGAGAACGTGGCCGAGATTGTGATCAACCGTGAGGTGGTGGAAGAGGGCCAGGCTCGACCGCTCTATATCTACACCGATCGGCGCGAAGACGTCGGGACGAGCGCGTGACGGACTGGCGGCCGCGCCCGCGCCGCCACTTGAACTGCCCACCCGTCATCTCCAATTCACGTTTCGAAGCGCGGGTGGCTGATAGCACATCGCGGATCTGGTCTGCCGCTTGGTCGGGGACCGCAGCGCCTAGGTGAACGGGAAAAGATGTTGGAAATCTCGCAAGGCAGTCTCTATCCAGTCCTACCGTTGCGCGACATCGTGGTCTTTCCCCACATGATCGTGCCGCTCTTCGTCGGCCGCGAAAAGTCGGTTCGGGCCCTCGAAGACGTGATGAAGGACGACAAGCAAATCCTTCTGGTTACTCAGAAGAACGCGGCTCAGGACGACCCGACCCCAGCCGACATCTATTCGGTCGGCACGGTCGGCACGATCCTGCAGCTCCTGAAGCTGCCCGACGGTACGGTCAAGGTCCTGGTCGAGGGCGGCCACAGGGCGCGCATCACCAAGTTCAACGACAATCCCGAGTTTTTCCAGGCTTATGCCGAAGTCTCGGAGGACAACGTTGGCGAGGAGCGCGAGCTCGACGCGCTGGTGCGCACGGTGGTCACCCAGTTCGAGCAGTACATCAAGCTGAACAAGAAGATCCCGCCGGAAGTCCTGGTCTCGATCAATCAGATCGACGACCCGAGCAAGCTCGCCGACACCATCGCCTCGCATCTCTCGCTCAAGATCGCCGAGAAGCAAGAGCTGCTGGAGTGCGAGTCTGTCAGCCAGCGGCTGGAGCGGATCTACGCCTTCATGGAAGGCGAGATCGGCGTCCTTCAGGTGGAGAAGCGCATTCGCAACCGGGTCAAGCGCCAGATGGAGAAGACCCAGCGCGAGTATTATCTGAACGAGCAGCTCAAGGCGATCCAGAAGGAGCTTGGCGAGAGCGAGGACGGCCGCGACGAGATCGCCGAGCTCGAGGAGAAGATCGCCAAGACGAAGCTCTCCAAGGAAGCCGCCGAGAAAGCGACCAACGAGGTCAAGAAGCTGCGCTCGATGAGCCCCATGTCGGCCGAGGCGACGGTGGTGCGCAATTACCTCGACTGGATGCTCTCGATTCCCTGGAAGAAGCGCACCAAGGTCAAGAACGACATCCGCCATGCCAAGTCGGTGCTCGACGCCGATCACTACGGCCTCGACAAGATCAAGGAGCGGATTCTCGAATACCTCGCGGTGCAGCAGCGCATGCGCAAGGTGAAGGGACCGATCCTCTGCCTCGTCGGCCCGCCGGGCGTCGGCAAGACCTCGCTCGGCCAGTCGATCGCCCGCGCGACCGGACGCAACTTCGTGCGCATGAGCCTGGGCGGCGTGCGCGACGAGGCGGAGGTGCGCGGTCACCGGCGGACCTACATCGGCTCGATGCCGGGCAAGGTCATCCAGGGCATGAAGAAGGCCAAGGCCTCCAACCCGCTGTTCCTGCTCGACGAGGTCGACAAGTTGGGCGCGGATTGGCGCGGCGATCCCTCTTCGGCGCTGCTCGAGGTCCTGGATCCCGAGCAGAACAGCACCTTCAACGATCACTATCTCGAGGTCGACTACGATCTCTCCGACGTCATGTTCGTGACGACGGCCAACACGCTGCGCATGCCGCAGCCGCTGCTGGACCGCATGGAGGTGATCCGCCTGCCGGGCTACACCGAGGACGAGAAGGTCGAGATCGCCAGGCGCCATCTGATCCCCAAGCAGATGTCCAATCACGGCGTGAAGGACGACGAGTGGATCATCTCCGACTCGGCCCTGCGCGATCTGATCCGCCTCTATACCCGCGAAGCCGGCGTGCGGAATCTCGAGCGCGAGCTGGCCAACCTGGTGCGCAAGGCGGTCAAGGAAATCGCTCTCGGCAAGCAGGGCGCCATTCGCGTTACGCGCCGTAACCTCGACAAGTTCGCCGGCGTGCCGCGCTATCGGCACAGCGAGACCGAACTCGAGGACCTGGTCGGCGTATCGACCGGCTTGGCCTGGACCGAGGTCGGCGGCGAGATCCTGTCCATCGAAGCCGTGACCGTGCCCGGCAAGGGAAAGGTGACCTCGACCGGCAAACTCGGCGACGTGATGAAGGAGTCGATCCAGGCGGCGGAGTACTACGTCAAGAGCCGCGCGGTCGACTACGGCATCAAGCCCACGGTCTTCGAGAAGAAGGACATCCATGTCCACGTGCCCGAAGGCGCGACTCCGAAGGACGGTCCTTCCGCGGGCGTTGCCATGGTGACGGCCATCGTCTCGGTCCTCACGGGCGTTGCCATTCGCCGTGATGTCGCGATGACGGGCGAGGTCACCTTGCGCGGCCGCGTCCTGCCGATCGGCGGCCTCAAGGAGAAGCTGCTGGCGGCGTTGCGCACGGGCATCAAGACGGTCTTGATTCCAAAGGAGAACGTGAAGGATCTCGCGGAGATTCCCGATAACGTGAAACGGGGTCTGGAGATCATTCCAACCAACTCGGTCGACGAGGTCCTGGAGCACGCCTTGGTCGAGGAGCTTACGCCGATTGAGTGGATCGACTCGGACGAGGATGTCGAGCCCGTGCCCTCCGCGACGGAGGAAAGTGGGCGCGGCGATGTCGTGACTCACTGACAGGTCGCGTCATAACCGCGTTCGACGGCCCGAGACACACGAAAAACCCAAGTTATCCCTCATTTTCCGCGCCCTTCGCATTGACGGGGGCGCGGCGGTGAGCATAGACTCCATCCGCTTCGAAGCGGTCTTTCCCTTCAATCATCGCTAGTTCCCGACCACCAGAGGGGGGTGCAGTGAACAAAAACGATCTCGTTGCCCAGGTTGCTGACAGCACGGGGCTTTCCAAGGCTGACTCTACGAATGCGGTCGACGCCGTGTTCGACACCATTACCAGTGCCCTGAAGAAGGGCGATGATGTCCGCCTCGTTAATTTTGGCACTTTTGCCGTGACGCGCCGCGCCGCGTCGGAGGGCCGTAATCCGCGCACTGGAGAGCGCATTCAGATTCCGGCCTCGAACCAAGCCAAGTTCAAAGCCGGCAAGGGCCTCAAGGACGCGTTGAACTAAAGAATCAAGAGGGAAGGGCTCTATTGGGACCTCGACCGGCCGCCACGCTATTGGCGGCCGGTTTGGTTTCGAGCCCGCCTTGGTATAGTCTTCGGCACGCCGAGACGGCGCGAGGCGCGAGTCGGGCGATTAGCTCAGCTGGGAGAGCACCTCGTTTACACCGAGGGGGTCGGAGGTTCGAACCCTTCATCGCCCACCATTCGCCGGCCCGAACGATGATGCCTGAGGGGCTCTCGGCGGCCGCCGGTATGCTTGACACCCTCAGGGCTTAGGAGTACATCACGCCGTCCCCAAGACAGCGGGTCCTCAGATCGCAAAGCTGGGGGTGTAGCTCAGTTTGGTTAGAGCGCCGGCCTGTCACGCCGGAGGCCGCGGGTTCGAGTCCCGTCACTCCCGCCATTAGCCGCAGTCGCGAGCGAAGCGACTTTCAAGGCTCATGTCCGCCGAAGCCTTGGCGTAGGCGGACGGGTTTCCACGTTACTCCCCCGCGCCACCAGCCTTCGCCTTAGCTTTCCCTAGCAGGCAAAAGGAAGGCAAGGTTCGTCATGGTCTCAAGGCGCGAGTACCGCATTCGCACTTTTGCGGACTAACCCCGTGCAGGACCTAGATTACCTCGACGCGCGCTTGGTGACCGGGCGCTGCGGCAAGGCGTCGGTCGCGGGTGACCAGAGTTGCGTCGAGCGCTTCCGCGAGGGCCACGTAGACCGCATCGTAAGCGGTGAGGTTGTCCCCGATCTCCCATGCGCGCGGCAAAAGGAACCCGTGTGGGTAGCGCCTGATAGGAAAGTCGACGAGGTCGGCAAGCGCTGCGCGGCCCCGTTCGCTGTCGATCTCGCCGCTGCCTGCGTAGCGTCGGAGAACCTGTGCAATCTCCACGTCGAGTAGATGCGGTGCGTGGAGATACTCGTGTTCGCCGAGCAGTCGCTCTTCCACCTTTTCCGCTTCCGGCGTGCGCAAGAGCACTTCGAGCAGGGCCGAGGCGTCGACGACGATCACTGCCGGTCGCGCTCGTCCCTGATCGCCTCGACGGGCGGCACGGCCGGTGCTGTCCGTGACCGTTGTTGAAGGCGGGTGCGCAGCTCGTCCAGGGTCGGCCGTTCGGCAATCTCGCGTAGCTCGGCCAAGAGGTAGTCGGAAAGAGACATACCCGCCAGCGCTGCGCGCGACTTGAGCCGTCGGTGCAGGGCATTGGGGACGTTGCGGATCTGAATCATGGTCGACATGCGTAAAACATGAATTCATGTGGGTAACATGTCAGGAAGGATCGAACAAATATCGAACAAAGGCTAGGCGAATAGCGTCAGAATGCCCATGGGGCCATGCTCACCCCTCAGTGCCCGGATTCATCCCACTCGGCCCGCCATAACCCCACGCTTCACCACCGTTTGACTCTCAAATCCGGACACTGGGCGGCCTCGCACGCAGGCCCATGGAACGCTCCATGCGAGCCGGTCTCGGTGCTTTGCCGCAGTGCAAAAGATGCACCGCTGCCCCGCCGAATCGTCTGGGCAGTAAGCGCCTTTGCGGCTTTCCGAGCCGGGTCAATCGGCCTATATTCCGCCTAGGGGAGCGAAGTTGGACAACGGTCGCGGGTTTGCTGCAATGCCAACCAAAACCGTGCCGGGACGACATCGCGGGGGAGTTTGAAGGCAGGCCATGGAGGAACTCCTTAGGGAATACCTGCCGATCCTGATCTTTCTCGTGATCGCGATCGGCTTGACGCTCGCCATGGTGGTCGCCTCTTTGGTGGTGGCCCAGCAACGCCCTGATTCCGAAAAGGTTTCGGCCTACGAATGCGGATTCGAGGCCTTCGACGACGCGCGCAGCCGCTTCGACGTTCGCTTCTACCTCGTTGCCATCCTCTTCATCATCTTCGACCTCGAGGTCGCTTTCCTGTTTCCCTGGGCGGTCGCGCTCGGTGAGATCGGCGTGTTCGGGTTCTGGTCGATGGTGGTCTTTCTCGCGATCCTGACCATCGGCTTCATCTACGAGTGGAAGAAGGGGGCCCTCGAGTGGGAGTAGTGCCATGGCCGCGGAAACCAGGCCCATGAGTGACGCCGCGACTCCGATGCCCCCGGGTCCTGCCCAGGATGCCCTGGTCACCCGTGTGACCGAGGAGATTGCCGACAAGGGCTTCGTCGTCGCGCAGATGGACAAGCTCGCCGCCTGGGCGCGCTCCGGCTCGCTCTGGCCGATGTCGTTCGGTCTTGCCTGCTGCGCCGTCGAGATGATGCATACGGCCTGCAGCCGCTACGACCTCGACCGCTTCGGCATGGTCTTCCGGCCGAGCCCGAGGCAATCGGACGTGATGATCGTGGCCGGCACGCTCACCAACAAGATGGCGCCGGCCCTGCGCAAGGTTTACGACCAGATGCCCGAGCCGCGCTGGGTGATCTCGATGGGTTCTTGTGCCAACGGCGGCGGCTACTATCACTATAGCTACTCGGTCGTGCGCGGCTGCGACCGCATCGTTCCCGTGGACATTTACGTGCCGGGCTGTCCGCCGACGGCGGAGGCTCTGCTCTACGGCATCATTCAATTGCAAAAGAAGATCAAGCGCTCAGCGGTCATCGCCCGTTGAGGGCGCTGCCGCCCCGGGCCGGCCGGCCCGGGTAACCCCGATAGTCGGACCGTCATGAACCAGGCCCTGATCGATCTTGGCGACCACCTCTCCAGCGCTCTTGCTGGCGCCTTGATCAAGACCGAGATCGCCCATGACGAGTTGGCGATCTGGATCGAGCGTGATGCCGTGATCAAGGTGATGACCTTCCTGCGTGACGACCAGAACTGCCAGTTCAAGCAGCTCATCGACGTCACGGCGGTCGACTTTCCCGAGCGCGAGGCGCGCTTCGAGGTCGTCTACAATCTGCTTTCGCTGCGCCACAACCAGCGGATCCGGGTGAAGCTGGCGACCGACGAGAACACGCCGGTCGAGTCGGTCACGCCGGTCTTCAGCGCGGCCAACTGGTTCGAGCGCGAGGCTTGGGACATGTACGGCGTCTTCTTCGCCGAGCATCCCGATCTGCGCCGGCTGCTGACCGATTACGGCTTCGAGGGCCATCCGCTGCGCAAGGACTTCCCGCTGACCGGCTACGTCGAGGTGCGCTACGACGAGAACCAGAAGCGGGTGGTCTACGAGCCCGTCAATCTCGTGCAGGACTTCCGCAACTTCGACTTCATGAGCCCCTGGGAAGGCATGCTGCAGCTTCCGGGCGACGAGAAGGCCGAGGACGCGCCAGCGGCCGAGGAGGGCAAAGCCTGATGGCCGAAACCCAGATCAAACCGCTCACTCTCAACTTCGGTCCCCAGCATCCGGCTGCCCATGGCGTGCTGCGCCTGGTCCTGGAGATGGATGGCGAGGTGATCGAGCGCGCCGACCCCCATGTTGGCCTGCTGCACCGCGGCACCGAGAAGCTGACCGAGTACAAGACCTACCTGCAGGCCGTGCCCTATTTCGACCGACTCGACTACGTGTCGCCGATGAACCAGGAGCACACCTTCGCGCTCGCCGTGGAGAAGCTGCTGGGGATCACGGTGCCGCGGCGTGCGCAGTTCATCCGTGTGCTCTACAGCGAGATCTCGCGCATCCTCAATCATCTGCTCAACATCACGACCTTCGCCATCGACGTCGGCGCCATGACGCCGATCCTCTGGGGCTTCGAGGAGCGCGAGAAGCTCTTGGAGTTCTACGAACGGGTCTCGGGCGCCCGGATGCACGCGGCCTATTTCCGTCCGGGCGGCGTGCATCAGGACCTGCCCGCCGGGCTGCTGGAGGACATCGCCGAGTTCTGCGAGCACTTCCCGAAAGTGGTGGATGACTTCGCAACGCTCTTGACCGACAACCGGATCTTTCGCCAGCGCACCGTCGACATCGGTGTCATGTCGCCGGAAGAGTGCTTCGACTGGGGTTTCTCCGGACCCGTGATCCGCGGCTCGGGCGTGGCCTGGGATCTCCGCCGCAACCAGCCCTACGAAGTATACGAGGAGCTGGACTTCGAGATCCCGGTCGGCAAGAACGGCGACTGCTTCGACCGCTACATGGTCCGCATGGAAGAGATGCGCCAATCGGTGAAGATCATCCAGCAGTGCGTCGCGCAGATCCCACCGGGTGCCGTCTACGTGCAGAACACCAAGATCACACCGCCCAAGCGCGGCGAGATGAAGCGCTCCATGGAAGCGCTGATCCACCACTTCAAGCTTTACACCGAGGGCTACCACGTGCCGGCCGGCGATACCTACACGGCGGTCGAGGCGCCCAAGGGCGAGTTCGGCGTCTATCTGGTCTCTGACGGGACCAATCGTCCCTACAAGTGCAAGATCCGCGCGCCCGGCTTTCCGCACCTCTCGGCGATGGACTACCTCTGCCGGGGGCACATGCTGGCCGACTCGGTCGCGATCCTGGGCTCGCTCGACATCGTGTTCGGCGAGATCGATCGATGAAGACCACGAGCTATCAGCGCGGCGAGAGCGACGGCTTCGCCTTCACGGCCGAGAACGCGGCGCGGGCGAAGGACATCGTCGCGCGCTACCCGGAGGGCCGGCAGGCCAGCGCGGTCATCGCCCTGCTCGATCTCGGCCAGCGCCAGAACGGCGGCTGGGTTTCGCCACAGGTCATCGACCATGTGGCCGAGGTGCTGGACATGGCGCCGATCCGGGTCCACGAAGTCGCGACCTTCTACACCATGTTCAACTTGCAGCCGGTCGGAAAGCACCTGATCCAGGTCTGCCGGACCACGCCCTGCTGGCTGCGCGGCTCGGACGCCCTGACCCAGACCTGCCTCGAGAAGATCGGCGTGGGCATGCGCGAGAACAGCGACGACGGCCTCTTCACGGTGATCGAGGTCGAATGCCTCGGCGCCTGCTGCAACGCGCCCATGGTGCAGATCAACGATCATTACTACGAGGACCTGACGCCCGAGCGCATGGCGGAGATCATCGACGCGCTGAAGGCGGGCGAGGAGCCGCCCATGGGTCCGCAGAGCGGCCGTCTGGGCTCGGCGCCCGAGGGCGGGCCGCAGACTCTGCTCGAGGTGCCGCCGCCGGCGCGCAGCGAAGGCGCCGCCGAGGCCAAGCCCGAGGGGAGCGACTGATGCTCCAGGACAAGGACCGCATCTTCACCAACCTCTATGGCCAGGACGACTGGACCCTGGCCGGTGCGCGGCGGCGCGGCGTTTGGGACGGGACCAAGGGCCAGATCGAGCTCGGCCGCGAGAAGATCATCGACATGGTCAAGGCTTCCGACCTGCGCGGTCGCGGCGGCGCCGGATTCCCGACCGGCCTGAAATGGTCCTTCATGCCCAAGGACCGGGGCGACCGGCCGGCCTACCTGGTGGTCAACGCCGACGAGTCCGAACCCGGCACCTGCAAGGACCGGGAGATCCTGCGCTACGATCCGCACCGCCTGTTGGAGGGCTGCCTGGTGGCGGGCTTCGCCATGGGCGCGAGTGCCTGCTACATCTACATTCGCGGCGAGTTTTTCGACGAGGCCAGCAACGTCCAAAAGGCGATCGAGGAGGCCTACGAGGCCGGCCTGATCGGTAAGAACGCCTGCGGCAGCGGCTACGACTACGACATCTATCTGCATCGCGGCGCCGGCGCCTACATCTGGGGCGAAGAAACCGCCCTGATCGAGAGTCTCGAGGGCAAGAAGGGGCAGCCGCGCCTCAAGCCGCCGTTTCCGGCCGCGGTCGGGCTCTACGGCTGTCCGACCACCGTGAACAACGTCGAGACCATAGCCGTCGTGCCGGAGATTATCCGGCGGGGTGTCTCCTGGTGGACGGGGCTCGGCCGGCCGAAGAACACGGGCACCAAGATCTTTTCGATCTCCGGCCATGTCGAGAAGCCTTGCAACGTCGAGGAGGAGATGGGCATCCCGATGCGGGAGCTCATCGAGAAACACGCCGGCGGCGTGCGCGGCGGCTGGGACAACCTCCTGGCGGTGATCCCGGGCGGCTCGTCGGTGCCCTGCCTGCCGAAGCCGACCTGCGACAACATTCTGATGGACTTCGACTCGCTGCGCGAGGCGAAGTCCGGTCTGGGCACGGCGGCGGTCATCGTGATGGACAAGTCGACCGACATTGTCGCCGCGATCGAACGCCTGGCGCATTTCTACATGCACGAGAGCTGCGGTCAGTGCACGCCCTGCCGCGAGGGCACGGGCTGGATGTGGCGCGTGATGAAGCGCCTGATCCGCGGCGAGGCCGAGCGCAGCGAGATCGACACGCTGCTCGACGTGACCTATCAGGTCGAGGGCCACACGATCTGTGCGCTCGGGGACGCGGCGGCCTGGCCGATCCAGGGTTTGATCCGCCATTTCCGACCCGAGCTCGAGCGGCGGATCGATGCGCACAAGTCCGAGCGGGCGGCGGCGGAGTAGGAAGGGGCGATGCCGAAGCTGACCATCGACGGCAACGAGATCGAGGTCCCGGCAGGCCTGACGGTGCTGCAGGCCTGCGAGCTGGCCGGCGCCGAGATCCCGCGCTTTTGCTATCACGACCGGCTTTCCGTCGCGGGCAACTGCCGCATGTGCCTGGTCGAGATGGAGCGCGCGCCCAAGCCGATCGCCTCCTGCGCCATGCCGGCGGCCGACGGCATGGTGATCCGTACCGATACGCCGACCGTGGAGAAGGCCCGCCAGGGCGTGATGGAGTTCCTGCTGATCAACCACCCGCTCGACTGCCCGATCTGCGATCAGGGCGGCGAGTGCGATTTGCAGGACCAGTCCATGGCCTACGGCTTCGACCACAGCCGCTTCCAGGAGAACAAGCGCGCGGTCTCCGAGAAGTACATGGGCCCGCTCATCAAGACGATCATGACGCGCTGCATCCAGTGCACGCGCTGCGTCCGCTTCGCGACCGAGATCGCCGGCGTCGAGGAGATGGGCCTGGTCAATCGCGGCGAGCATGCCGAGATCACGACGCTCGAGAAGGCCGTCGACTCGGAGCTCTCCGGCAACCTGGTCGATATCTGCCCCGTCGGTGCGCTGACCTCGCGGCCTTACGCCTTCAAGGCGCGGCCCTGGGAGCTGCAGAAGACCTACTCCGTCGATGCACTCGACGCCGTCGGCTCGAACATCCGCGTCGACACCCGCGGGCGTGAGGTGATGCGCGTGCTGCCGCGGCTGCACGAGGACATCAACGAGGAGTGGATCGCCGACAAGACGCGCCACGCCTGTGACGGCCTGCGACGCCAGCGCCTGGACCGGCCCTATGTCCGCGGCGCGGACGGCAAGCTCAAGCCGGCGAGCTGGGCCGAGGCCTTCCATCTCATCGCCGACCGTCTGAAGCCGCTGAAGGGCGAGGAAATCGCGGCCCTGGCCGGCGATCTCTGCGACGTCGAATCGATGTTCGCCCTCAAGGATCTGATGACACGACTCGGGGTGACCAGCCTGGACTGCCGTCAGGATGGCGCCAAGCTGCGTGGCTCGCCGCGGGCCTCCTATCTCTTCAATACGGGCATCGCCGGGATCGAAGAGGCCGATGCCTGCCTGCTGATTGGCACAAATCCCCGCTGGGAAGCGGCGATGATCAACGCGCGGCTGCGCAAGCGCTTCCTGAGGGGCGGGTTCAAGGTCGCCGCGATCGGACCGGCCCTTGATCTCACTTTTGAGACGGTCAATCTAGGCGACGGTCCCGAGGCGCTGCGCGGCTTCAGCTTTGCCGGCTCGCCCTTCGAGTCGCACGACAAGCCCATGATGATCCTCGGCATGGGCGCGCTCGCCCGTCCCGACGGCGCGGCGGTGCTGGCGCTTGCGCGCAAGGTGGCCGAGGACAACGGTTTCGTGCGCGATGGCTGGAACGGCTTCAACGTGCTGCACAACGCGGCGGCGCGCGTCGGCGGGCTCGACATCGGCTTCCTGCCGGGCAGCGGCGGGCGCGACCGCGACGGCATTCTCGCGGCGGCGGGCAAGGGCGAGATCAAGGCCCTGTTCCTGCTCGGCGCCGACGAGATCGACATGTCGGCCCTGGGCGAGGCCTTCGTGATCTATCAGGGGCATCATGGCGATGCCGGTGCTCACCGCGCCGACGTGATCCTGCCGGGCGCGGCTTACACCGAGAAGAACGGCACTTACGTCAACACCGAGGGCCGCGTGCAGCTCGGCCGGCTCGCCGGCTCGCCGCCGGGCGATGCCCGCGAGGACTGGACCATCCTGCGCGCGCTGTCGGAGACCTTGGGCCAGCGACTGCCTTACGACAATCTCGGCGCGCTGCGCCAGAAGCTGATCGAGCAAAATCCGCTCTTCGCGGCGGTCGATCAGGTCGCCCCGGCGCCTTGGGGGGCTTTCGGCGAGGAGGGGCCGATTGACGCGACGCCCTTCGCGCTGCCGATCGAGAACTACTACATGACCGACCCCATCAGCCGCGCTTCGGAGACCATGGCCGAATGCACCGAGGTCTTCGTGCTCGGCGGCGAGCAGAAGGCGACCGGCACGCATGGTTGAGTTCTGGGACGGATACGCGCTGCCGACGATCATCATCGTCGCCCAGATCATCGCCATCATCGTGCCCCTGCTGGGTGCGATCGCATACCTGACCTACGCGGAGCGCAAGGTCATCGGCGCCATGCAGCTCCGCAAGGGCCCCAACGTGGTCGGGCCCTTCGGGCTGCTGCAGCCGATCGCCGACGGCGTGAAGCTGCTGTTCAAGGAGACCATCCTGCCGGCCGGCGCCAACAAGGTGGTCTTCGTGATGGCGCCGATGCTCACCTTCATCCTGGCGATGATCGCCTGGGCGGTGATCCCCTTCGACGAGGGCGTGGTGCTCGCCGACATCAACGTCGGCATCCTCTACCTCTTCGCCATCTCCTCGCTCGGCGTCTACGGCGTGATCATGGCCGGCTGGGCGTCGAACTCGAAGTATCCGTTCCTCGGCGCGCTCCGCTCGGCCGCGCAGATGGTCTCCTATGAGGTCTCGATGGGCTTCGTGATCATCACCGTGCTGCTCTGCGTCGGCTCGCTCAATTTGACGGACATCGTGCTCGCCCAAAAGAACGTCTGGTTCTGCGTGCCGCTGCTGCCGATGTTCGTGATCTTCTTCATCTCGGTCC
>JAKSDN010001245.1 GCA_022360075.1 Kiloniellales bacterium
AGTGAAGAGGCTCGACGGCAAAGCGGCGCTCATCACAGGCGCGGCACGCGGCATCGGGCGCGCCTTCGCCGAGGCCTATGTCCGCGAAGGCGCCAGGGTCGCCATCGCCGATATCGACATCAGGGGCGCGCGCCGCTCTGCCGCCGAAATCGGCGAGGCCGCCATCGCGGTCGCGATGGACGTTGCGAGGCAAGAGAGCATCGACCGCGCGGTTGCGGAGACCGTTCAGGCCCTCGGCCACATCGATATCCTCATCAACAACGCTGCGCTGTTCACGGCGGCCCCGATCGTCGAAATCGAGCGCGAAGACTATGCCCGCGTCTTCGATGTCAATGTGGGTGGAACGCTCTTCACCATGCAGGCCGTCGCCCGCCACATGATCGAGCGGGGCGGCGGCGGCAAGATCATCAACATGGCGAGCCAGGCCGGTCGGCGCGGCGAGCCGCTCGTCGCGGTCTATTGCGCGACCAAAGCCGCGGTCATCAGCCTGACGCAATCCGCCGGGCTGAATCTGATACGCCACGGAATCAACGTGAACGCGATCGCTCCCGGCGTGGTCGACGGCGAACACTGGGACGACGTCGATGCCTACTTCGCCAAGTATGAGAACAAAGCGCCCGGTCAGAAGAAGAGGGAAGTGGGCGAGAGCGTTCCCTTCGGCCGCATGGGCAAAGCGGAGGACCTGACGGGCATGGCGGTCTTCCTCGCCAGCGAGGAGGCCGAGTACATCGTCGCACAGACTTACAACGTCGACGGTGGCCAATGGATGAGCTGATCCGCCTTTCGGACGGAACGCTCAACGACCTTCCCGAGAGCGTCAGACGTCCGCGCTACGACCGCCGGGCGCTGAGACCTGGCATTGTCCACATCGGGCTGGGCAACTTCCATCGCGCTCACCAAGCGTGGTATCTCCACAGATTGTTCGACGAAGGTCTCTGCCACGACTGGGCGGTCGTGGGTGCTGGCGTCCGTGCGGTGGATGCCGTGCAGCGCGAGAAGCTTCTCTCTCAGGATTTCCTGACGACCTTGATCGAGCTGGACCTCTCGGGCACCTCTGCCGAAGTCACGGGCTCCATGATCGGCTACGTGCCCATAGAGGAAGACAACGCGGCGCTCATTTCGCAGATGGCCGAGCCCGCGACCCGCATTGTCACGCTGACTGTGACGGAAGGCGGCTACTACGTCGATCCGGCGAGCGGTGGTTTCGATGCCGACCCCGCCGATATTCGTCACGATGCGGCAAATCCCGACAGCCCCCGCACAGCCTTCGGCGCGATGGTGGCGGCGCTGCGGAAGCGCCGGGCAGATGGCACTG
>JAKSDN010000806.1 GCA_022360075.1 Kiloniellales bacterium
CACCTTCGCGCCGAGCGGCAGCACCGCGCGCAACCGGGCGCGCAGCTCCTCGGTGACCTCGCGGGCGTCGACCTGATTGGCGACCACGCGCGGCGTGATCAGGACCAGCAGCTCGGTGCGTACCTCGTTGTCGACCTTGCGGCCGAAGAGGGCGCCCAGAACCGGGATCTCCGAGAGCAGCGGCACACCCGAGCTGCCGCGCTCGCGGCTCTCCGAGATCAAGCCGCCCAGCGCGACCGTCTGGCCGCCCTGGATCGCGACCGAGCTGGTGATCCGCCGCTGCTGGATGGTCGGCGAGTCGATGCCGGAGGTCGTCGTGTTGACCACGCTGCTGACCTCCTGCTCGATCTCCATGACGACCAGGCCGCCGGCATTGACGCGCGGCGTCACGCGCAGGATCACGCCAGTATCGCGGAACTCGATCGAGTTGACGATCGGGGCTTGGGGATCGGCCACGCTGACCGCGGATTGGGTGGCGATCGGCACCTCGTCGCCGACCTGGAGCTCGGCCGTCTGGTTGTCGAGCACCATGAGCTGCGGCGAGGAGATGACGTTCACGTCCGTGACGTTCGACAAAGCGTTCAGCACCACGCGCACGTCCTGTGTCATCTGGAAAAGATAGGAGAAACCGGGAAATACGGGCGTCGCCGCGCCGCCGGCGAATTCGCTCAGCGTGAACTCGCTGTCGCCGGAGTCGAAGAACCACTGCACGCCGTAGCGCAGGGCGTCGTTGAGCGTGACTTCGGCGATGGTCGCCTCGACCAGAACCTGGAGCGGCACGATGTCGAGCTTGCGGATCGCCTGCTCGACCATGCGGTAGGTCTGCGGCGTGGCCAGGACCAGCAGCGAGTTGGTGCTCTCGTCGGCGATCACCTTGACGTCGCCGCGCCCGCCCAGCGAGATGCCCTCACCCGCATCGGACGAAGAGAGGGCCGCCTCACCCGCCGGCAGCGGTTCAGCATCGCCTTCGCCCGCCGGCGGTTCCGACCGCAGGCTGACCGGTACGATAGGCGATGCCGGAGCCTGGCTCGGACCGCTCGGGCCGGCGCCGTCGAAGACCTCGTTCAACACCTCCGCCAGCTCGCCGGCGCGCACGTTTTGCACCGCGTAGACGTGCAGACGCTCGCTCACGCCGTCGATGCCTTGGTCGAGACGCTCGATCCAGGCCTGCGCCTGCTCCAGATAGCTCGCGCGCGGCGAGATCGCGATGACGGCGTTCAGGCGAGCGACCGGCACGAAGCGCAGAAGCTCGTGGGAGGGCGCATAGCCCGCCTCGACGAAGATCGCGCGCAGATCGTTGACCAGGGTCTCGGCATTGGCGTTGTCGAGCGGGAACAGACCGAAGGACATGCCCTTGAAGGAATCGACGTCGAACAGCCCGACCGCGTCCAGCAGCGCCGCGCGGTCGGCCCGCGTGCCTGAGAGGATCAGCAGGTTCCGCGCGTCGTCGGCCTTGAGCAGGCTGCCCTCCGGCGCGAAGAGCGCCAGGATCTCGGCCATCTCGCTGGCGGCGATGTGGCGCAGCGGCACGACCTGAATGCCGAAGCCTGCTTCGCCTGCGTCAGTCGCGCCGCCGGGCCGCAAGGGCACGGTGGTGCCGCTTCGGTCGGCCAGGGACACCACCTTGTAGAGATCTCCCTCGCGCAGCAGGGCCGCGCCGTTGCTGCGCAGCAAGGTCTCGAGGGTCGGCAGCAGATCGGCGCGTTCGATGGGCTGGCTGGTCTGGATCGTCACGCGCCCCGTGACCGCCGGATCGATCGTGAAGTTCACGGCGAGGATGTCGCCGAGAACGCTGCGCGCGACCTCTCTGACATCGGCGTCGGCGAAATTCAGAGCCACTTCGCCCTCCCCCATCGCCGTCGCCCCGCCCTCGCCGTATGCGCGGGTGTCGACGAAGCGATCCGAGCCGAAGCTGACACTCTGCTTGAGCCTGGGCGCCTTGGCTTCGACAGGCTCGAGCAGCCGCCTTTCCGTAGGCCTCGTCGCGGTGGACGCCGCGCTCACGGGCGTCTCGGCCGCGGTCGGCTCCGCCTTCGGCGGAAAGACGATCTCGGCGCAAGCGACGACCATTCCTACAACCGCCATCGCGGCGCAACGCCTCGCAACTTCTAGCAGCATGCTCTTCATCCCCCCCTGGCGAGGCCGATCTACCGGATCCACCCGCCGCCACATCACAGCCCGATAAAGTGCTTCTCGATGTCCAACAGCGCCTCGGCCGCGGCATCGCGAATGTCGGGATCGGTTTCCTCGCGCAGGATCTCCTCGAGGATCTGGATCGCTTCGTCGGCCGCATCCAAATCTTCCGCCTCGAATGGAACCGGCTCTTCGGTGCCCGGTCGTGCCCCCTGCCCCTCG
>JAKSDN010000633.1 GCA_022360075.1 Kiloniellales bacterium
GAGAAATCCCAGCGCGCCAGCAAGCCGACTCCAATTTCGCCCGTGGCAGCCCCGGGGACTTCATCCGCAATCAGGGCGCGGTCGTAGATCGTCGGGGCCTCGATCTTGCCGTTGAAGTAGCCGGTGACGGGATCGCCGGCCAAGCCGGCGATCAGCAGGTCGCCGCCGGCATCGAGCGCCGCCGGACCGTCGAGGCTGGTAGTCGCGAGGCCGCTGTCGTCCTGGGCCCAGGGCCCATCGAGCGCGGTCTGACCCACAGAGACGCGGCCGGTCTCGGTGTCGAGGCTGGCCCAGATCCGGTACCAAACCCGCTGGCGCAGGGGGCGCCCCACCGAGATCCGAGGGTCTTCGCCGCCCTCTCTGCCGAGACGCAAGGTCGCGCCCTGTTCGGGATCGATGGTGAGGGCGAAGCCGCGCCCCGCCGCTCCGCCGCCATGCGACATCACGGCCTGCTCGCCCTTGTCCGGCAGCGTCGGCCAGATCGTCGCCAGCAGCGTGAAGCTGGTCAGCGCCCCGAGCCCGTCACCGACGGGTACGCGGGCGTAGGAGCCGAGATGGAGCGCCTGCGCGCGCGAGGCGTAGCGGCCCTCGAAGGCCGAGGAGACCGGCTCTTCCAGGATGCCCGGCCCGGCCGGGTTGGGGTCGCCGCAGATGACGCGGACCAGCCTGGCCTCGTAGGGCTCGGCACTCGCGCTGCTGACTTTGAAGGCAATCGTCTCGCCCGGCCGACAGGACAGCCGGTCCGCATAGCCGATCAGGGGAATCACGCGCTCACCTCCCAAAGACCGTCGGAATCCCGTGTTCGCAACCGCGCTGGGAGCTCGAGCGGGAAAGCCTAGTCACAGTTTCTTGTCGTGCATAATATCATTGGAGTTTGGCTTGATGCTATTTGGCTATCGTGCGCTACGAGCTGCGCCATCTCCGCTATTTCATCGCCGTCGCCGAAGAGCTGCACTTCCGGCGCGCCGCGACCCGGCTCAACATCGCCCAGCCGGCGCTGAGCCGCGCGATCCGCCACCTCGAGGCGGAGATGGGCGTGCGGCTTTTCGAGCGCAGCAATCGCCAGGTCGCCTTGACCCCGGCCGGCGCGCTGCTGCTCGAAAGCGCGCGCGAGATCTTGTCGGGCCTGGAAACCGCCGTGCTGCGGGCGCGCAAGGCCGAGGCCGGCGAGATCGGTACGATCACGGTCAGCTACACCGACTTCGGTATCAGCGGCGCGCTGCCGCCGATCATCCAACGCTTCCGCGAGCGCTACCCGGATATCACGGTCGAGATGACCCACGGCTTCACCTATCACCAGCTCGAGGAGATCGAGAGCCACCGGCTCGACTTCGGCTTTCTCACCGGCCCGGTGGCGCGGCCGGACTTCGGCACGGTCACCGTCCAGACCGACCGCTTCGTCGCAGTGCTGCACGAAGGCCATCCCCTGGCCCGCGAGGCCGAGATCGAGCTGCGGGACCTGGCCGGCGAGCCCTTCATCCTGGGTGCCGCCGATACCTGGAAGCACTATCTCGATCACCTCTACCGGCTCTGCCGCTCGGCCGGCTTCGAGCCGCGCATCGTGCAGACCGCCTTCAACAGCGAAGGCATCTTCGGCCTGATCGCCTGCCGTATGGGGATCACCCTCTATGCAAGCTGCGCGGAGAACTACATCCGCAAGGAACTGGTGGTGCGGCCGCTCAAAGACTGCGACGAGACGATCCCGACTCTCGCCGTCTGGAACAAGGCCTCGGTGACCCCGATCAAGCAGCGCTTCATCGAGATGCTGGCGGAGTTCGATGTGGTCCAAGGCGCCTCGCGTGAGCCGGACCAGAATCTCGGCATCGTCGGCGCCGGATGACGGAAGGGCATGGACTCGGAGCGCCGCAGCGTCGATCCTCGAGGAGCCATGACCGGAACAGCTTCGCCTTCCCGCGTCGGCCTGATCGGCGCGCCGACCGATGTCGGGGCGGCGGATCGCGGTGCCTCCATGGGGCCGCAGGCCTTGCGCATCGCCGGTCTGGCGAAGGCGCTCACCGAGCTCGGCCACGGCGTCGCCGACCACGGCGACCTGCACGGTCCGGACAACCCCGAGGAAGAGCCGCGCGACGGTTTCCGCCATCTGCGCGAGGTCAACGCCTGGTGCGGCATCCTCCGTGAGGGCGTGCGCGGCGTTCTGCGCCAGGGCGAGCTGCCGGTGATCATGGGCGGTGACCATTGCCTGTCGATCGGCTCGATCGCCGGTGTCGCCGACCACTGCGCCGAGGCCGAGCAGCCGCTGTCGGTGATCTGGCTCGACGCCCATGCCGATTTCAACACGCCGGTCTCGACCCCCTCGGGCAACATCCACGGGATGCCGCTCGCCGCGCTCTGCGGCCGCCTGGTCGCGGACCAGATCGAGATCGGCCAGCATGGCGCGGTGATCGAGGCCTCCCAGGTTCATCTCGTCGGCATCCGCTCGGTCGACTCGGTCGAGAAGTCGGCGATCGTCAAGGCCGGCATCCAGGTCTACGACATGCGCACGATCGACGAGCACGGCATGGTCGCGGTGATGCGCCGTATCCTCGAGGCGGTCGCGGCGACCGGCGGGCATCTGCACGTCAGCTTCGACGTCGACTTCCTCGACCCCGGCATCGCCCCGGCCGTCGGCACCACGGTTCCCGGCGGCGCGAGCTTTCGCGAGGCCCATCTCTGCATGGAGATGGTCCACGAGTCCGGCCTGCTGCGCTCGCTCGATCTGGTCGAGCTCAATCCCTTCCTCGACGTGCGCGGCGAGACGGCGCGGCTGATGGTCGACCTTGTCGGCAGCGCCTTCGGCAAGCAGATTGTCCATAGGACGCCGCCGCGCGGCGCGCGCTGAGCGGCCCGACGCCGTCCC
>JAKSDN010001396.1 GCA_022360075.1 Kiloniellales bacterium
CAAAGGCTTACCTCATCCTGAGGAGCGCCCTCCAGGGCGCGTCTCGAAGGACGCAGGATGATCATGCAGCACCGTCCGAAAGCTCGAGCCAAAATATTCACAAGCTCTCAGGATGAGGACATTTCTTAATGCCACCAAAGATTTACCTCATCCTGAGGAGCGCCCCTAAGGGCGCGTCTCGAAGGACGCACGACGGTCATGCAGCGCTATTCGAAAGCTCGAGCCAGTAAACCCACGAGCTCTCAGGATGAGAACCTTGTGCTGAGATCTCCGCAGGCTCCCTCGAGCCCGCCAGTCACATCAAGTTGACCTCGACGACCCGGTTGAAGGGGTTGCGCACGCCGTCGGCGGTCGGGACGAGGGGCTGGGTCTCGCCGAGCGACTCCGACTGCAGCCGCGAGGGATCGATACCGGCCTCGGTCATCTCCTGGATGACCGCCCGGCTGCGGCGCTCCGAGAGCTTCTGGTTGTAGCCGGTCGGCCCCGAGCGATCGGCGTGGCCGCGCAGCATCACCGCCGTGTTGGGCTCGTCCAGGGCCGCGCGAATCGCGTCATTCAAGGACTCGCGGCCGGCCTGGGTCATGATCGTGCTGTCGAACTGGAAGTAGACCATGTAGGGCCCTTCGGGCTCGGCCGGCGGCGGCGTCACTGCGACCTGGCGAAGACCGAAGTCGGCCAGTTCCTCGACCCGGGACATGCGGTTGTTGAACTCGTTCATGCAGCGCTCGGCATCGTCCTCGCGCCCGCCCTCGGCGGCCTCGATCCAGCAGTCGTAGGCGACCTGGGCGTAGCCCGTGTCGACCGGCGCGACCTCCTTGGCGCCGCGCACGAAGGCCCGGCGCAGGCGCAGATAGGCGTTCGAAAGCTGGGTGCGGTCGGAGTCGGTCAGCTCGCGGTCCGTCACCTCGTCGGGCGGCACCATCGAGCGGCGTGCCGAGGTGCGGGCCTTGTAGTTGAAGTGCTCGCCGTCATGCCAATCGAAGCTGCCGCTACGCGAATCGGAGAGGTCCATGTAGCCGTCGTTCAAGGTGTTCATGAACACGATGCCACTGGTCTCCAGATCGAAGCCCGAATCGGTATCGAAGATCGCCACCATGAACCCATCGAGCGGTCCGGCCTGGGCGGTCATGGGCATGGTTAACGCCACGCAGGCGCCCAAAAGCAGGTTTCTCGCTTTCATCGACTTTACCCCCTTGGCCGGATCCATCGGACCGCCATTCCGGACCGGCCGACGAGGACGGCTCTGACGGCGATCCACCGAAAAATCCCCAACTTCAGGCCC
>JAKSDN010001358.1 GCA_022360075.1 Kiloniellales bacterium
AAGACCTTCAGCTTGCCGGTCTTCTCCGCGTTCTCGACCAGGATGCCGGAGACGACCTGGGAGCGGGGCACGACGAGCCCGGCATCGGGGTCCCACATGCCGCCCTGCACCATGTCTTCCTCGATGAGCGGGAACTTTTCCTTGATCTCGGCCGGGGTCACGAGCCGCGCGCCGGTCCCGAACGCCTTACCGGACGCGACCTTGCGCTTGATCTCGTTCATCCGGGCGTCATCGCCGACCCGGGCGATTTCGAGCCCGCCCACCTTGGCGTAGTGCCCCATCCGTTCGTAAAAGTCGATGGAATAGAGGGTCGTCCAGCAGGAGAGGAAATCATGGCTCGTCGCGTAGCAGAAATCGGAGGCGTGCGAGGTCGACCCGATGTCCGTCGGGATCGCCGATTTGTCGATGCCGACAATGTCGTCCCAGCCCCGCTCGATCAGGTGGTGGGCCACCGAGGCACCCACGATCCCACCGAGGCCAACGATGACGACTTTCGCCTCTTGCGGAAACTTAGCCATTTGTCCTCTCCCGAAACTGGGCCGCCATCCGGGGTCCCCTGAATCCATACCCGTCTATTGGGGATTCCGAGGTGCCCCTATGCAAACACTGCGGACCGTGTAGGCGCGACCTTGAGATGCGAGCGGCTAGAGCGTCTTGATCTCGTCGACGCCGATCAGGTGGCACGCGACGCCGATGGTCTCGGCGGCGCACCGGTCGTTCCGATACGCGTCCATGCGGTCGCGGTTGCGCAGGAGCCACAGGTCGCCGTTGACGCCGCCGCCGCTCACGACCGCTCGCGCATGTGTCCTCATGGCCCGTCTCCCCGCACCGCGACCCCTGGTTTTCCGCGAAGTCTAAGCCGGACCTTGGCCGAAGCCCAAGGCCGCTTCGAGACAAGATGCGACATCACCGGCCGGGATTGCGACATGGGTTCGTGCTCCGCGGATCCGGCGTTTGGCCCTCGTGTCTTGCACAAGCGTTCGCAAAATTCGCGCGGCGAAACGGGCCAGGCATAGTCGGGGCGCTGGAGCCACGGTATCTAAACGTTATTGGCATATATTGCCAATCTCGGTAGTATCTGGCTGGTAAGTGAGGAAACCGATGCCGACGCGGAACGTGGTTTTGACGGATCGACAAGAAGCCTTTGTCAGCGAGCTGGTCGCCAGCGGGCGCTACCAGAATGCCAGCGAAGTGCTGCGTGACGGGCTGCGTTTGCTTGAGGGCGAAATGGAGCGCCGCGAGGCCGAGCTTGCGGAGATCCGTGCGGGTATCGTCGAGGGCCTCGGCCAAGTCACGCGCGGCGAATTCGCCGAAGGCTCGGGACCGGAGGCCATAGACCGCGCCTTTGATCGTGCAATCAAGAACCGAAGCCGGTGACAGGCTATCGGCTGTCGCGCCGTGCAGCGCGGAGCCTGGAACAGATCTTCGGATGGACGCTGGATCATTTCGGTCGCGATCAAGCCGTCAGCTACAAAGACGACCTGAAAAATCGCTTGCAGGCATTGGACGCCGGTGTGCCGCCGCATGGCCGGTCCTGCGGTCTGCTAGTGGCCGGCAGCTACGACGTTGCGGACCTCATGTTTTACCGCGAGGGGCGCCACTTCATCATTTATCGCAGCACGGATGACGGCCTCTTCGTCATCGATTTCATTCACGGCGCTCGAGATCTTGAAAGCCTCCTTCAGGCGCTGGTCGCGACCGGTCCGACAGACGACGAAGCGTGATAGGGCTGTTTGGTTTCTCTGACGGACGCGATCACTCCGCCCTGGCCTTTTCCTTCAGGGTCACCAGTGAGAACACATAGTCCACGTCCGTCAGTGGCTTGTGGCAGGCGAAGCACTTGGCCTCGTTGATGCCGGGCTTGTGGGTTTTGTCGGTGGCGAAGACGGCATAGCGCCAGTCGCCGTTGCGCAGGATCTCCGGCACGCTGTCGCCCCAGCCGGCCTGCTTTTCCATGGCCGTGTAGGTGGTCAGCTGATCGGGCTCGAAATGCCCGTCGGCGCCCTCGATCGGCATGCCGTCGGCGTCGAGCTTGGCCGTGAACACCTCGACGAACAGCAGGGACTCGTTCGGAAAATCGCCGCCCTCGCGCGCGGCTTGGAGCGCGACCGTCTCCTTGCCCGCCGCAGGGTCGGCGGCTTGGGCCTGCGCCGCGAGGCCGATGACGGCCAAGAGGGCCAACGGGGCCAAGAGGGATAGAATCGTTCGCATAGGTCTCTCCCGACTGATTTTTTGATTTGTTGGGCGCCCTTGTCGCGCGCTGGCGCCGCCGTTGTACCGATGGTGCGCGCCCAGGCGTGCAAAGCACAAATGACGTTATCTTGAGGGTGGTAGAGATCGCTGCGGCGAAGTCCGACGCGACCGGCGCGATTGCGTCTGGTGCTAGGTCCGTAGACCAGGTGGATGAACATTGAGCCTGAGTTCGGGCACCCGGCGAATGATCATCGCATTGGGCCAATGAGCGGCATGCCGCTCGGCAACACGACTAGACCACGATATTGTCGGATGCCTGCCGGCCCGTCATAGGACGAATTGACAGCCGAGCAGCGGCGCGTCGCGCCAGCACGTTACCGTAGCCGCGCACTGCAAGCCCGACGACCAGATAGAAGACCGCAGCCGCAACGAGGACTGTGCCGGTTCCGGGGGCCGCTAAGGCGGTGACCCTTACGAGCTGGCTCATGCCCACAAGCTCCAGGCTAACAAGAAGGCCAACGATTGTGGTCTCTGTGATGGTCCACACCGTGCTCTCCACGAGCGCGGGAATGCGTCGAAGCAGCGCTTGCGGTATCATGATCGCGCGAAGAATATGCCGCGGTCGAAGTCCCAGGGACGCCGCGATGTCGCGTTGGGCCGCGGGAATCGACATCAATCCATCGTAGAGGTCGTCGGCGTAGCGTCTGGATGCGATGCCGACAAACATGAGAAGCGCAAGCGCCAGCGGCGTTGCGCCGGCAACATCCCATGCCTGCGGCAAAAGCAGTGGCGCGTTTAACGCGGCAAGCAAAAGGACATAGGAGGGCACGCCGCGAAAGATCCAGCCCAGCCCGATCGCAACGCCTCTCACGGCCGGGAGCGCTGATCTTCGCATCAACGCGAACAGGAGACCAAGCGGCAGACCGAATGCGATGCCCGTCGAGGCGAGCAGGAGTGTCAGCAACATCCCGCTGATCGGCTGATTCTCGAAATCGGCAGGATCGAGACCATCGACGAGCAGCCAAGCCACAAGACAAATCACGAAGATCCAAAAGGCAATTCTGGCCCAGAGGCCCGCCGGCATTCGCACCAATGCAAACGGAATGGCGCTCAGGATTAATAGGCCAAGAAGGGCGCGCCAGGATTGCTCCTGCGGATAGAGGCCGATGAGCAAGCGAAGACCATGTTTCAGAACATAGGTCCAATCAGCATCAGCGATGGCCAAGTCAAATAGCCACCACGCAATCCATCCGCCGACCGAGACGGCAGCGAGGCTCTGCAAGGTGCCCCATGGACCGTAGAAAAGATTGCTTCGAAGCCAGTGCCGCCCGGCGCGGATACGCTGATCCGGTGTCATATTGCGCTCGTGGCGCCGACGTCAGTGCGCACTGCGCTTGCCATTCGACATCTGAACCATCCAAAGATCGTTCATAATCCAGCCCTATATGCACGATATAGTTGAGTATTGAATTTTTATACAAACATAAATAGCATCACGAGTTCAAGGTATCGCGTTGCTAACGGGGGATACGGCTTGCATTGCATGGGTGGCGTTTGAGCCACACGGACGCCGCAATCCCGCGTTTCCCTGTCGCGGTCTCGACAGAGCGGCGGGCGCGGGCGGGCGAACAATCGGCGCGATTCCGGCAGGAGGACCGAGACATGAGCGAGGCGGCAGGCGAGCGTCGCGGCCGGCGGGGCCGCGGCTCCAGCGGCGGTGCCGAAGCCCGGCGCGCCATGCGTCGGGGCGGCGGAACGGCGAAGAACCGTTACATCACCCGCAAGATCCCGGTGTTCGAACCGCTCAGCCCCGAATCGTTGGCGTTGATCGAGGCCAATGCCGAGACGGTTCTGGAGGAGATCGGCATCGAGTTCCGCGACGACGCCGAGGCGATCCAGATCTGGAAAGACGCCGGCGCGGAGGTCGAGGGCGAGCGGGTGCGCTTCCCCCGCGGACTCTGTCGCGATCTTTGCAAGACCGCGCCCACCACCTTCACCCAGCACGCGCGCAACCCGGAACGCTCGGTCGAGATCGGCGGCGGCAACACGGTGTTCGCGCCGGTCTACGGCCCGCCCTTCGTGCGCGATCTGGAGGGGGAGCGGCGCTACGCCACCATCGAGGACTTCCGGAGCTTCGTGAAGCTGGCCTACATGGCGCCGGCGCTGCATCACTCCGGCGGCACGGTCTGCGAGCCGGTCGACATCCCGGTCAACAAGCGCCACCTGGACATGGTCTACAGCCACCTGCGCTATTCCGACCTGCCCTTCATGGGCTCGGTGACGGCGCCGGAGCGGGCCGAGGACTCCGTGGCCATGGCCAAGATCGTGTTCGGCGACGATTTCGTCGAGACCAACACGGTGATGATCAACCTGATCAACGCCAACTCGCCGATGACCTTCGACGGCACCATGCTCGGCGCGCTCAAGGTCTACGCCCGGCACAACCAGGCAACGATCGTCACGCCCTTCATCCTGGCCGGCGCTATGGCCCCGGTGACGCCCGTCGGGGTCATGACCCAGACCCTGGCCGAGGCCCTGGCCGGCATCGCCTTCGCGCAGCTCGTGCGCCCGGGCGCGCCGGTCGTGCTCGGCAGCTTCGCCAGCTCGATCTCCATGCAGTCGGGCGCGCCCACCTTCGGCACGCCGGAGCCGGCGCTGGTGCTCTACGGCATGGCCCAGCTCGCCCGGCGCCTGGGCGTGCCCTTCCGCTCGGGCGGCTCGCTCTGCGCTTCCAAGGCCGCCGATGCCCAGGCCGCCTACGAGAGCGCCCAGACGCTGCTGCCGACGGTGCTGGGTGGAGTCAACTTCGTGCTGCACGGCGCGGGCTGGCTCGAGGGCGGCTTGGTCTCCAGCTACGAGAAATTCGTCATGGATGCCGACCAGCTCGGCATGATGCAGACCCTGGCCCAGGGCTACGACCTGACGGAGAACGGCCAGGCCATGGACGCGCTGCGCGAAGTCGGGCCGGGCAGCCATTTCCTCGGCTGTGCCCATACCCAGGCCAACTTCGAGACCGCCTTCTACCGCTCGACGATCGCCGACAACAACTCCTTCGAGCAGTGGCAGGCCGAAGGCGCCCAGGACGCCGCCCAGCGCGCCAACGCGCTGGTCCGCAAGATGCTGGCCGACTACCAGGCGCCGGACCTGGATCCGGCCATCGACGAGGCGCTGCAGGCCTTCATGCGCGAGCGGAAGGAGTCGATGCCCGACGCCTTCGCGTGAGGGGTGACCCGCCGGGCAAGTGGCGACATCGAGCGATCCTCACCCTTCGACAGGCTCAGAGCTTGTGAAAAAATTGACGTGTGGCTGGAATGCAATCGTGCGTCCTTCGAGACGCCCGCTGAGGCGGGCTCCTCAGGATGAGGACATTTCTTCATGCCACCAAAGATCTACCTCATCCTGAGGAGCGCCCTCCAGGGCGCGTCTCGAAGGACGCAGGATGATCATGCAGCACCGTCCGAAAGCTCGAGCCAATAAATTCACAAGCTCTCAGGATGAGGGCCTTGAGTTATCGTTCATCGCGACAATTCGTTCCCTCATGCTGAGCCTGTCGAAGCGTGAGGATCGCTCGGTCTGAGAACGATCCGACGGTCAAAAGCGCTTTCGAATTCTTCCTTTCCCCCGGGCCGCGCGCCGTTAAACTCGCGGCCGAGTCGGGGGGCCGGACGTCGCGGTTCAGGTCGGAAAGCTACAAGGCGCGTGTCGAGTTTCTTCATCCCTTTGGCCGAAGGGGTCCTGGTGGGATTCCTGATCGCGGCCCCGGTCGGGCCGGTGGCGGTGCTGTCCATCGAGCGGACGCTGCATGCCGGGCTGAAGGTCGGCTTCGTCGTCGGGCTCGGTGCGGCCATCGCCGACACGGTCTTGGGCGCCGTGGCCGGCTTCGGCATCAACGTGATCTCGGATTTCCTGATCGCCTACGAGACGCCGCTCAGGATCGCCGGCGGCGCCTTCCTGCTGCTGCTCGGCACGATGCTGTTCTTCGCCCGGCGCGAGGCGGTCGCGGCCACGCCCTCGACCGCCGGTCTGCTCGGCATCTTCGTCTCGAGCTTCCTCGTCACCCTGTTCAACCCCATAACCCTGGTGGCTTTTCTTGCGGTCTTCGCCGGCCTGGGCTTCACCGTCACGGCCGCCGAGTGGGCCTCGGCTTCGGTCCTGGTCGGCGGCGTCTTCCTCGGCGCGTCGCTCTGGTGGTTCTCGCTCTCGGCAGCGGTGGCCCTGCTGCGCCACCGCGTGTCGCTCGAGACGCTTCCCAGGCTCAAGCGGGGCTCGGGACTGGCTCTGCTCGGCTTTGGGGTTTACGCCCTGGTGAGCGGCCTCGTCTGACGCCGCCTTTCGAAGCGGCCGGGCCGCGAACTTGCCGCCAAGCTATTCGAGCGTGGCGCTCAGGTTCTTGCCGGGCAGGATGCGCGAGACGGAGCGCTCGCTGTCGTAGGGATTCTCCCAGATCACGGCGCGACCGTCGCGATAGAGGTGATAGCAGCGCCAGCCCGAGCGGGCCCACCAGGCGCAGTATTGGTCCTTGTCCTCGTCCACCCGCCACTTGCCCGATTCCGGCTCGCCGCCATCGGGCACATAGATGGTCAGGCCGTCGGGCCGGAAATAGGCCCGGTAGGGCTTGCGTCCCCAGGCGCCGACCACGGTGTTGCCGGCCAGGGCCTCGAAGATCTGGATCGCCGTCATCTTGCGCTCTTCGGCGCAGAGCTCGGGCGACGTCGCCATCGCAAGCGCGAGGAAGCCGGCCGCGGGCGCAAAGGCGCCATGCCTCAGCCCGTTCCTCCGGTGCCCCTTGTTGGCTCGGAGCTTGTCCATCACGCTGCGCAAACTAGCATCCTTCCCCGGGCGTTGTCGCCCGATCAGGGGATCTGTTGCCGGGATTTGGGGCCGCCCGGAGTGGGCTTGCGATAGGCTCTGCTGTAGACTCCCGGCCTTTGTCGGTCAACGGATGTCTGTGAGGACGGTCGTGGTCAGTCGCTCTGGCGCCGAGTGCAGAGGCTCTCGTGCCCCGCTGAGGCGGGTGGTCGCCCTGCCGCTTTTGCTCGGTGCCTGCGTGACCCTTCAGCAGCAGCCTGAGACCTCGGCCCCGGCAGCGCCATCGGTGGAGGCGCCGGCCCCGCCGGCCTCGGAGTCCGGGCCGCCGCCGGCCGACAGCCAGCAAGCGAACCTGCCACCCGAACAGCTCGCCTATGCTCCCGGCGGTTCTCCGGAGCCAGGCCTGACGCCGGAGCGGTTGCGCGTGTTCTATCAGCGCGGGCTCAAGGCCCGTGACCGGAGGATCTACGACGTCGCCTTCGACTACTTCCGGCGTGCCTCCGACGGCGGCTATGGCTTGGCCTCGCTCGCCGCCGGCAAGTCGCTGGCCGCCGGCTTTCCGGGCCTGCCGCAGGACTTCGCGCTCGCGGCCGTCTACTACCGGCTCGCCGTGGAGCGCGGCGCCGGCTACCTGGCGGCCTTGCCCCTTGGGGCGCTCTACCAGCAAGGCCTCGGCGTGCCGCAGAGCGCGGCGGAGGCGCAACGCTGGTTCCGGCGCGGCGCCTTCACGCTGGTCAAGCTCGACGGCGTCGTCAAACGCGGCGAGGGGGCCAACGAGCCGGGCGGCGCGGCCCGGCTGATCGCGACGCTGTTCTCGCCCCACGCGGTTCCGAAGGCCTTCGGCGATGCCCTGGCTTGGGTGCAGGCGCTCGACCGGCGTGACGGTGAGTCGATCTACGTCGAGAGCCTGCAGTACCGCGATGGCGACGGCGTGGCCCAGGACATGGTGCTCGCCGACCTTTTGCTCGAGGCCGCGGCGCGGCGCGGCTATCCGCAGGCGGCCTACGAGATCGGGCTGGCCAAGCTCGAGGGCGGGACGGGCGCGCAAGACTTCTCGACGGGCCTGGTGCTGCTCTGGCAGGCAGCCCAAGGCGGCCTGATCGTCGCCCAAACCGCCTTGGCGCAGGTCTACCGCGAGGCCGACGGTGACGACCTCGACGAGGAGCGGGCCTACTACTGGCTGCTGCGCGCGCGCCAGAGAGGCGGCGAAGTCGAGAGCGAGCTCGCGGCCGTCGCGGCGGAGCTGAGCGAGGAAAAGCGTGCGCAAGTGGCGCGCAACCTGGAAAGCGACTTCGTCTATCCGCCCTGACGGCGGCGCCAAGAACACGAATTCTTGAACGGACGATCCGGTGGGTTTGTGCGTCTATAGGGCAGGCCGACAGGTGGCGTAACGCTGAGTGGTGCCTGCTCGCGCCACGCGTGGCCGATAGCCACGCGATGAGGTTCGAAATGGGAGGCTGCCCGACGCATGAAGAGGCAAAAGCCTAAAATCAAACGCACCGGCAAGAAGAAGACCGGTAGCGTCGCCGGCGCTGGCGAAGCCCGGAAGAAACCCAACAGGCGGGACTTCCTGAGAAGGATGTCGCACGGCGCGCTGGGCTTGGCCGCGGTCGGAGGGGTCGGCTGGTACGTGGTCGAGGAAGTCAGGGCGAGCATCCGGGAGAAGGACCTCTCCCTGATCGGCAACGGCACGCCTTCGGTGGTCCAGATCCACGATCCGCAATGCCCGCGCTGCCGAGCGTTGCAGCGCGAGACGCGGGAGGCGCTGGAGGCTTTCGACGATGGAGAGTTGCAGTACCTCGTCGCCAACATTCGCACCGCGGAAGGCAAGCGGCTTGCGAATGCCCACAGGGTCGGCCACGTCACGCTATTGCTTTTCGATGCCGAGGGCCGCAAGCGCGACGTGCTGGTCGGTCCCAGTACCGCCGACATCCTAACGCGGGCGTTCAGGCGGCATCTTGCCAGGAGCGGCGGTAGCTAAGTGTCTGTCCAGAAAGAGAGTGTTACGTTTCAGAATGTTCGCTCGAGATATCTTTTTCCTGTCACCCTCGGGCTTGACTCGAGGGTCCATGGTAGTCCGAGTCTCGGACCTCGATGGATTGCCGGGTCAAGCCCGGCAATGACAAACTTAACACTGCGAGATAGCTAAGCTCTCGAGCGCTCGTTCTTACTTGCTAGACGAGCTCTAGAAACGAGAAGCTGCCCAGATCTCCGTTTCGGCTCAGGCCGCCAAGGTCGAGCCTCTCAGTCCGACGACAGCTATATCCTAACGGTCGACTCCCTGCCCGCCAGACGAAGCCGGCCCGGTTCGACGCCACCCTAACCGCGCAGCACGGCCAGGCCGTACTCCCGCGCGCCGTCCTCGAGCCAAAGCCAGAGGTATTCGGCGAAGCTGCGCAGGACGTAGAGGTCGTAGGCCGGTTCGTCGCTCAC
>JAKSDN010001189.1 GCA_022360075.1 Kiloniellales bacterium
ATGCGCTCGATGTTCTTGGCGATGAAGAGCAGATGCGTACAAGGCGTGATGTGGCGCGGGTCCTCCATCATGTAGGTCAGGAGCTCGCGAAAGAGGCTCGTGTACATCTCGTCGATCTCTTCGTCGCGCAGCCAGACCTCGTCGGCCTTGCGCACGTCGCCGGCGACATAGGCGTCAAGCGTGTCCTTGATGATGGTCTGGGCAAGCTGGGCCATGCGGGGAATCGCGAAGGCCGGCCGCACCGGCGGGCTTTGGCAAAGCACTTGCACCCGCTTGGCCACGTTCTTGGCGTAGTCGCCGATCCGCTCCAGATCGCTGGCGATCTTGAGCGCCGAGACGACGCGGCGCAGGTCGACCGCCATCGGCTGGCGCAGGGCCAGCACGTTGACCGCCTTGATATCGACCTGGGTCTCCAGGCTGTCGATCGCGTCGTCGCTCTTGATCACGCGCACCGCAAGCTCGGCATCGCGCTTGGAGAGGGCCTCGATGGCGCTGGCGAGCTGTGCCTCGGCCAGTCCGCCCATGCGCACGATGATCTCGTTGAGGTCTTCGAGCTCCTCGTCGAAGGATCGGACGATGTGTTCGTTCGCGCTCACCCTGTCTGTCCCGTGTTGTGCGCTCCGGCTCAGCCGAAGCGACCCGTGATGTAGCCCTGGGTCCGTTCGTCTTCAGGATTGGTGAAGATCTGCTCGGTGTCGTTGACCTCGACCAGCTCGCCCAGGTGAAAAAAGGCGGTGCGCTGCGAGACGCGGGCAGCCTGCTGCATCGAGTGCGTGACGATGACGATGGTGAAGTTAACCCGAAGTTCGTCGATCAGCTCCTCGATCTTCGCGGTCGCGATGGGATCGAGCGCCGAGCAGGGCTCGTCCATCAGGATCACTTCCGGGTTCACCGCGATCGCCCGGGCGATGCAGAGACGCTGCTGCTGGCCGCCCGAAAGCCCGGTGCCCGGCTGCTCGAGACGATCCTTCACTTCTGCCCAGAGGCCGGCGCGCTCCAGGCTGATCTGGACGATCTCGTCCATCTCGCTGCGATTGCTGCCGATGCCATGGATGCGCGGCCCATAGGCGATGTTGTCGTAGATCGACTTCGGGAAGGGATTGGGCTTCTGGAACACCATGCCGACGCGGGCGCGAAGCTGCACCACGTCCAGCGAGCGGTCGTAGATGTCCTGGCCGTCGATCTCGAGGTTGCCGACCACCCGGCAGCCTTCGATCACGTCGTTCATCCGATTGATGCAGCGCAGGAAGGTCGATTTGCCGCAACCCGACGGCCCGATCAGCGAGGTCACCTCGTTCAGGTTGATGTCGAGGTCGACGTGCTTCAGGGCGTGGGCGTCGCCATAGTAGACGTTGACGTCGCGGCCCTTGACCTTGACGAAGGCCCGGTTCGTATCGGGCTCGGCGACTTGTTGCTCGACGGCAGCCATCTTGGGCTCTCTCTCCTTACCAGCGACGCTCGAAGCGCTTACGCAAGACGACGGCGAGCGCGTTCATGAAAACCAGGAAACCGAGGAGCACCATGATCGCGGCGCTGGTCTTGGCCACGAAGGCGCGCTCCGGGCTGTCGGCCCAGATGTAGATCTGAACCGGCAGGACGGTGGCGGGATCGGTGAACCCGGAGGGGATGTCGACGATGAAGGCGACCATGCCGATCATCAGCAGCGGCGCGGTCTCGCCCAGAGCCTGGGCCATGCCGATGATGGTGCCGGTGAGGATGCCGGGCATGGCCAGCGGCAGCACGTGATGGGTCTGCACCTGGATCTTGGAGGCGCCGACGCCGAGCGCGGCCTCGTGGATCGAGGGGGGCACCGATTTGAGGGCCGCGCGCGCGGCGATGATGATGGTCGGCAGGGTCATCAGCGCAAGCACCATGCCG
>JAKSDN010000120.1 GCA_022360075.1 Kiloniellales bacterium
CACCGCCTTGCCGGCGATCCCGGCCAGGGTCGCGTCGGCGGAGCGCGTCAGCGCGCGCCAGAAGGCCATCATGAAGGCGCTGTAGAGCAATTGCCGCGCGATGGTGTGGGCGAAGTCGCCGTTCGGCTGCTCGAGCAGCAGCGCGTTCACGTAGTCGCGCTCGTAGCGCAGGAAGGCGAGCTGGTCCTCGTCGCGGCCCCGACCTTCGATCTCGCCGGCATAAGTGTAGAGCGCACGCGCCTGGCCGATGTGGTCGAGGCCGATGTTCGCCAGCGCCAGATCCTCCTCCAGCGTCGGGGCATGACCGCACCACTCGCCAAGCCTTTGGCCGAGGATGAGCTGGTCGTCGGCGAGGCGCAGGATGTAGGTGAAGAGCTGGGTCTTGTCGGTCATGACCGCCTCACATGTTCCCGACTTCTTCGGGGATCTCGTAGAAGGTCGGATGGCGATAGACCTTCGAGGCCGTGGGCTCGAACAGCATGTCCTTGTCGTGCGGGTCGGAGGCGACGATGTCGCTGGAGCGCACGACCCAGAGGCTCTGGCCCTCGCCGCGCCGGGTGTAGACGTCGCGCGCGGCCTGCAGCGCCATCTCCGCGTCCTCGGCATGGATGGAGCCGGCATGCTTGTGCGACAGGCCGTTGCGCGGCCGGATGAAGACCTCCCAAAGGGGAGTGGCTTTCTCGGTCATCGTGATCTCTCCCTAAGAGGGTCTATTCGGCAGCGGCCGCCGCGGTCTCCTGGCGACGCGCGCGTTTCTCCGCGTAGGCCGCCGCCGCCTCGCGCACCCAGGCGCCCTCGTCATGGGCCTTGCGGCGCGCCTTCATGCGGTCGCGGTTGCACAGGCCGTCGCCCTTGACTACGCGCCAGAACTCGTCCCAGTCGATCGGCCCGTGGTCGTAGCGCTGCTTTTCCTCGTTCCACTCGAGGTCGGGGTCGGGGACCTTCAGGCCCAGGAACTCGGCCTGCGGCACGGTCGCGTTGATGAACTTCTCGCGCAGATCGTCGTTGGAGAAGCGCTTGATCTTCCAGGCCATCGACTGCTCGCCGTGCACGGAGTCGGAATCGTGCGGGCCGAACATCATCAGCGAGGGCCACCACCAGCGATCGAGCGCGTCCTGCGCCATCGCCTTCTGCTCGTCGGAGCCGCGGGCCAGCGTCAGCATGATCTCGTAGCCCTGGCGCTGGTGGAAGCTCTCCTCCTTGCAGATGCGGATCATCGCCCGGCTGTAGGGGCCGAAGGAGCAGCGGCAGAGCGGGATCTGGTTCATGATCGCCGCGCCGTCGACCAGCCAGCCGATGGCGCCGATGTCGGCCCAGGTGAGCGTCGGGTAGTTGAAGATCGACGAATACTTGGCCGTGCCCGCGTGAAGCTGCTCGACCAGCTCCTCGCGGCTGACGCCGAGGGTCTCGGCCGCCGAATAGAGATAGAGGCCGTGCCCGCCCTCGTCCTGCACCTTGGCCAGCAGCGCGGCCTTGCGGCGCAGGCTCGGCGCCCGAAGGATCCAGTTGCCCTCGGGCAGCATGCCGACGATCTCCGAATGGGCGTGCTGCGAGATCTGCCGGACCAGGGTCCGGCGATAGCCCTCCGGCATCGGATCGTTCGGCTCGATCTTCTGTTCCGCGTCGATCCGGGCCTGGAACGCGGCGAGGAAGGCCTCGTCCTCATTGGTCTTGCCGTCCGCGCCGATCAAGCCTTGGGCGTACATGGCATTTCACTCCCCTTATCGTTCCTCGAAAATAAGTTACGAAATCAAAAATATCAAGATGATTTTCGTAACAAATTATGCAACGACTTCGCGTTCTCCGACGCCGCCAAACCGTTCGTAGAAGCCGTTTTCGGGGTTTGGCAGGGGACCATCCGGCGCGCCTTCGCAGCCGTCGAGCCAAGTCTCGCTGTCCGCTAGCAATTGGCGATAAAGCCGGGCGACCAACACGCGGGCTGTCTCTCCCGGCCAGCCCTCCGGCCTGAGGGAATCGGGCAGGAGCGGGTCGCGCAGGGCGGCGCGGCGAAAGTCGTGTATCAGCAAGGTCCGCGCGGCCATTGCCGCCAGCGGCTCCAGGCGACCGCCGTCGTCGAGCGCGGCCTGGAGGGGCGAGAAGGCGGCGACGATGGCTTGGTAAGCCTCCGCCGCCGCGGCGAGCGGCCAGGCTTCGTCCGCGAGAGTGGCATAGCCGGCGGTGTCGCGGGCCTCGGCCGCAAAGACCGTGGCGCCGACCAGCGCCGCCGAAGCGTCCTGGGCGGCCTCGGTCTCCGGACGGAGGAAGACGGTCGGCCCGAGGGTACCAAAGCCGAGATCGCGCAACGCCCGGCGCCGGGCATCGCGGGCCTCGCCGGCCTCTTCGGGGACGACGCAGAGCGTCCAGCGCCCGTCCCAGCGCACCGGCCCGGCGGCATAGATGCGCCGCGTGGCGAGGTCGAAACCGCGCCGCCCCGCCTCGGCCAGCGCGTAATAGCTGTTGCGCCCCAGGCGCTCGCGCGTGACCCAGCCGTCGGCGGCTAGGCGCGACATCGCCGCGCGCAGCGCGCTAGCGCCGATGTCCAGTCGATCCATCAGAGCCTGCAGCGCGCCCAGCCAGATCACCCCGCCGCGCGGCGCCACCGCATCGCCGAAGACCGTGATCACGATCGACCAGACCCGAAGCC
>JAKSDN010000681.1 GCA_022360075.1 Kiloniellales bacterium
CCAGGACCTCGCGGTTCACCACGTTGACCGGCTCGGCGCCGGCCATGACCGCCATGGCGGCGGCGCTGTCGGCGGCGGCGAGGCCGCGGAACAGCTCGTCGGTGAAGCAGAGCGCGTGCGGCGTGACGATCACGTTGTCCAGGGCCAGAAGCGGCTCGTCGGGCGCCGGCGGCTCTTGCTCCAGCACGTCGAGGCCGGCGCCGGCGATGCGCCCGGCGCGCAGGGCCTCGGTCAGAGCCGCCTGATCGACGATCGGCCCCCGCGCGGTGTTGATCAGGTAGGCGCTGGGCTTCATCAGGGCGAGGCGCTGGGCGTTCACCAGCCCGCGGGTCGCTTCCGACAGGGGGCAATTGACCGCGAGCACGTCGGCCTGGCGAAACAGCGAATCGAGATCCACGGACTCGACGCCGAGCACGGCGAAGCGCTCGGGCGCGGCCTCGGGGTCGTGGGCGATGAAGCGCAGGCCGAAGGGGGCGGCCAGGCGGAACATCTCGCCGCCGATGTTGCCCAGGCCGATCGAGCCCAGGGTGCGGCCGGTCAGGCCGAGGCCGTTGTAGTCGGTCTTGCGCGCCCAGCCCTCGGGTCCCTCGCGGGCGATCCGGTCCTTGTCGCGCAGCCGCATGGTCAGGGCCAGCATGAGCGTGATGATGGAGACCGCGACCGGCCGGCGCACGCCGTCGGGGCCGATCACGAGCGCGCAGTCGTTCGCCGTGCAGGCCGCGAGATCGAGCGTGTCGTAGCCAACGCCGAAGCGCGCGATCACGCTCAGGCGCCGGTTCGGGTGGAACGAGGCCGGGGCCACCCGGGGCAGGAGCAGCATGAGGGCATCGACCGTCTCGATCTGGTCCGGCGTGATCTCCGGGCCCATGTCGAGGCGCACGATCTCGACCCGCGGATCGTCCTCGAGGGCATGCCAGTCGGCGTCAGGAAAGCAGGCCCGGCCGTCGTGGCGAAAGAAATCGCCGGAAAACGCCACGCGAAACGGCTCGGCCATGCTCCCCTCCCCGGTGCCCTGCGGAGCCGCCAGTGTGACCGAAAAGGCCCGTTGCCGAAACGCCGGAGCCGGCCTGCGTTCCTCGCCCTCAGCCGGCGCTGGCCCGCTCCGCGTCGACGGCGGCGGCGGCGACCGGGGTTTCGCCGGCGCCGGGCTGGGGCTCGCGCAGCACCTCCTTCACCTTGCCGGCGAGCTGCTTAAGGCTGAAGGGCTTGGGCAGGAAGTGGATGCCGGCGTCCTGGTCGAGCCGCTTGCGGAAGGCGTCCTCGGTGTAGCCGGAGATGAAGATGACCTTGAGGTTGGGGCGCTGCTCGCGCACTTCGCGGACCAAGGTCGGCCCGTCGATCTTCGGCATGACGACGTCGGTGATCAGCAGATCGATCGCCCTTTGCCGGTCGTTGAGCTGCTCCAGGGCGGCCTCGCCCGAGCGCGCCTCGAGCACCTCGTAGCCCTTGTTGCGCAGGGCCCGGGCGCTGAAGGCGCGCACGCCGTCCTCGTCCTCGACCAGCAGGATCGTGCCGATGCCGCTCAGGTCGCGGCTCTCCTCGGCCGCCGCTTCGCCCGCCGCAGCCTCGCCCTCGACGGCGATGTGGTGCGGCAGATAGATCGAGAAGGTCGTGCCGACGCCGACCTCGCTCTCGGCGAAGACGAAGCCGCCCGACTGCTTGACGATGCCGTAGACCGTGGAGAGCCCGAGCCCGGTGCCGGCGCCCACCTCCTTGGTCGAGAAGAAGGGCTCGAAGATGCGGTCGAGGTTCTCCGGGCTGATGCCGTGGCCGGTGTCGGTGACCACCACGCAGGTATAGACGCCGACCGGCATGACCTCGCCCTCGCGCTTGATCTCGCGCTCGAGCACGACGTTGTCGGTCCTGATCGTGAGCTGGCCGCCCTCCGGCATGGCATCACGCGAGTTGACCGCGAGGTTGATGATGACCTGCTCGAGCTGGCCCTGGTCGGCCTTCACCGACCCCAGGTCGCGACCGTGGATCATCTTGAGCTCGATGTTCTCGCCGATCAGGCGGCGCAGCAGGTGCGACAGCTCGGCCAGGATGTTCGTCACATCGAGCACCCGCGGCCGCAGGGTCTGCTGGCGCGAGAAAGCCAGCAGCTGGCGCACCAGGTTGGCGGCACGGTTGGCGTTCTGTTTGATCTGCATGATGTCGGCGAAGGACTGATCGCCCGGCCTGTGGCGCAGCAGCAGCAGATCGGAAAAGCCGATCATCGCCGTCAGCAGGTTGTTGAAGTCGTGCGCGATGCCGCCGGCGAGCTGGCCCACGGCCTGCATCTTCTGCGACTGGGCGAACTGCGCCTCGAGGCTGCGCTGCTCGGTGGTGTCGATGAAGTGCACGATGAAGCCGCTCCCCGCGCCCGCGGAGAGCTCCTGCCGGGTGATGAAGACGGCGCAGACCCGCGCCTCGGAGCCGGCGAGGCGAACCTCGACCGGCGGGCGCTCGGGTAGGCTGCCGGGGGCGGCGATGACCTCTTCCAAATAGGCGCGCAGGGCGGCCTGATCCTCCGCCCAGACCAGGTCGAAGAGCGAGCACCCGGAGCTCAGCAGGCCGCTGTCGGCGGTAAGCTCCCGCATCGCGGCGTTGTACTCGGTGACGCGGGCCTCGCCGTCGATCAGGGCGATGCCCACCGGCGCCTCCTCGAAGACCCGCTCGAAGCGCCGCTCGGAGCGCGCCAGGGCGTCGGCCATCGCGCGCTCCTGCGAGAGATGCCGCACCACCGAGCGCGTGCGCCTGACCCTGCCGACCTCGTCCTTCACCAGGTCCTGGGTCACATAGGCGCGGAAATTGTAGCCGCCGGCCCCATGCAGGCTGATCTCGCCGCGCGTGGAAACTCCGTCGCCGAAGGGGTCGTGGGCCTCGCAGCCGGGCAGCAGCTCCGAGGCGATCACGTCGTGCAGCCGCAGCGGCTGCGAGACCAGGGCATCGGGGGGAATGCCCAGCCAGTCGCCGAGTGTTTCGTTGGCGAAAAGAAAGCGACCGTCGCCGTCGACGGCGTAGAAGCCGATCGGCGCATGCTCGAGCAGCTCGACCAAGCGCTCCTGCTCGGCGCGCATGGCCCGGTCCAGGGCCTGCTCGATGTCGACCTCGTCGACGCGCCACAGCACCATGTCGCGCCGTCCGCCCAGGGGCACCGCGGCGACGTGGCACCAGTGGACGCTGCGCCGGGCGAAGCCGTCCCAGATCTGCGATGCGCTGGCTTCGACCGCCCAGAAATCGGAACGGATCGGCAGATCGAGCGAACCCGGCCGCCCATGCCTGGCCTCCTCGGCCAGGTGGGCCAGGGCGTCGCGGATCGAGTCGTCTGCGCAGCGCTCGGCGATCAGCTCCGGCGCGGGCCGCGTGGTCTCGCCGAACAGGCGCTCGAAGGCCGGATTGGCGAGATGGACGTGACCCTTCGAATCGACGAGCTGGCGCGGCTGCGGCAGGGAGATGAAGAGCTCGCGCGACAGGGCCAGATCGCGCTTGCTGCGCGACAGCCGTAGGAGCGCAAAGAAGGAGAGCGCCAAGCCGAGCGTCAGAGCCAGGATGATGAGCCAGGCAGCCAGAGGCAGGCCGGCCAAGCCGAGCCCGGCAGGGTCGAGCTTCTCCGGCGAGGCTTGGGCCCAGGAGGGCCGAGGCGTCAAAGCCTGCAGGCCCGTTGCCGCGACAAGACCCGCGGCAGCGACCAACCGCCTGACCAGCATGCGCGCGAACCTCCCGGCCGGCATTCGCGATTCGCCGGCATAGACCCTCGAGAGCAGGATCCGATGCACCCGTGACTCACAACAGCCCTTCATTCCCCCAGGGGGTGCGGTCGAATCCTGGGCCGCTGACCAGACCCTAGCCGTTAAGTGGTTATCCAACAAGATCATTCGCTTGTCTGCCCGAGATCTCGGCCGGCGCGCCCGGATGAGCTTCCAAGATCAGATTCAGGGCCGCGCCCCGGCCCGCGGCGCATTGCCTTTGAGGCGCATGACGTAGCTGATCACCTCGGCGACTGCCTGATAGTGCTCCGGCGGCACCTCCTGATCGAGCTCGACGCCATCGAACAGCGTCCGCGCCAGCGGCGGGTTCTCGACGATCGGGATTTCGTGCGCCTCGGCGATCTCGCGGATCTTGAAGGCGATGTTGTCCGCGCCCTTGGCGGTGACGCGCGGCGCCTGATCCTCGCCATGGCGATAACGCAGCGCGACGGCGAAGTGGGTCGGGTTGGTGACCACGACGTCGGACTCGGGCACCGCCGACATCATGCGCTGGCGGGCCCGCTCGGTGCGGATCTGGCGCAGCCGCGCCTTGATCATGGGGTCGCCTTCGGTCTGCTTGTACTCGTCCTTAAGCTCCTGTTTCGACATGCGCATCTGCTTCATGTGCTGCTGGCGCTGAAACAGGAAGTCCAGAGCGGCGATCACGGTCATCACGGCCAGGGCGGCGATCAGCACCTTGAGGCTGAGCCAGACCACGTGGCTCGCGAACTGCGGCATCTCGAGGGTCGTGATCTGCGGGATGGTGTCCTTCTCCGGCCAGAGCACCAGCGCGATCACCGCGCCCACGACCGTCAGCTTGAAGATGCCCTTCAGGAACTCCGCGAGCGCCTTCATCGAAAACTGGCGGGTGAAGCCGCGGATCAGGGAGATCTTCTCGAGCTTCGGCTTCATGCGTTCGGCCGAAAAGAGGACGCCGGTCTGCAGCAGACCCGAGAGGATCGCCGCGGCGACCAGGATCGCCATGGGCAGCAGCAGAGCCGAGGCCACGTCCCAGGAAGCCTCGCTGAGAACACCTTCGATGCTTCGGGAATCGACGCGCATCAAGTGCGGGCGCTCGAAGAACGGGAGCATCGCCAGGCCGATGTCGTTGGCCATGCCGGGCAGGAGAAAGGCCACGATCAGGGTGAAGCCCAGGATCATGAACCAGTGCCCGACTTCCTGCGACTTCGCGACGTCGCCCTTCTCGCGCGCCTCGCGCAGCCGTTTCTCGGTCGGCTCCTCGGTTTTTTGCGAGTCGTCTTGCTGGTCTTCGGCCATGGCTCAAGCACCGCCCCTCGGGCCGGCCGCGACTAGACGTTCACGAAAGGCAGGATGGTCTCTTCGAAGCGCATGGCGAACCAGCGGATGGCGACCGGCAGGGCGAAGAACAGCACGACCAGACCGATAGCGACCTGCACCGGCATGGCGACGAAGAAGATCTGCACTTGTGGCATGAGTCGCGACAGCAGGCCGATGCCGAGGTAGAAGATGCCGCCGACCGCGATGAAGGGCGCGGAGATCTGAAATGACAACAGGAAGCTCTTGGAAACAACCTGTGTGATCATTTGCGACAGGTCGCCGACCGGTAGCGGCGCACCCGGCACGAAGAGGCCATAGCTGTCGACGACGGCGATCAGCAGCAGGTGATGCAGATCGAGGGCGAAGATCACGAGCAGCGCGACCAGGGTCAGGAAGGAGCCCGCGATCGAGCCCTGCTGCGCGGCGCTGGGATCGTCGACCAGGGCGTTGGCCAGCGAGCTCATGTAGGCGATCACCATGCCGGCCGTTGTCAGGGCGGCCATGAGCAGGCGCGCGAGGGTGCCGAAGAACAGGCCAATGACGATCTCGCCGGCGATCAGCAGCACGAGGGCAATCCCCGATTCCGGCTGCGGCGGGAGAACCGGCGCCAGCAGGGGCGTCACGAGAAGAGCGATCAGCAAGGCCAGGATCAGACGGGCCCGGGTGCCGACGTAGGGGTCGCCGATGCCCGGCATCAGCATGACAGTGGCACCGACCCGCGAGAAAACGAGGAGGAGCGAGAAGATTTCGGCCGGGAGGAGCGCCGCGAGCATGAGCCGGTATCCTGCGATGCGTCGCGGCGCCGTTCGCCGTCCGTCGCCGCCGGCCTAGCCCAACGCGATGATGCGATCCATCAGGCTCTGCCCGAAGGTCATCATCGTGTTGAGCATGAAAGGCATCAAAAGCAGGAGCGCGAGAAAGACCACGATGATCTTGGGCACGAAGGTGAGGGTCATCTCCTGGATCTGCGTGAGCGCCTGGACCAGCGCGATCGCCAGGCCGATCACCAGGGTCGGCAAGAGCAGGGGCGCACCCACCTTGAGCATCACGACGACGGCCTCGCGCGAGACTTCCAGCACGTCCGTGGCATTCATCGGCGCCCCTCGCCCCCCGAGCCGGCATCGAGTCGATCAGCCTCGTCTCCCGAAGGCGCCTAGATCGGCATGCGCAGGATGTCCTGATAGGCCTGGATGACGCGGTCGCGCACGGTGACGACCGTTTGCAGCGTGATATCGGCCTGGGAGACCGCCATGACGACCTCGTTGATGTCGGCTTTGCCGGCCGCCGCCTTGAGGGTCTCGGCCTCGCTCGACTTCAATGTCTTGATCGTGGTCGCGGCGGCGTCGCGCAGCATGCTCGCGAAGTCATCGCCCGCCGCCTCGCTGCGCGAGGGCAGACCGGACGCCTTATTGGCCCCGCTGATCTGATTGTAGGCCGCGGCTGCGGTCGCTGAATTGACGGGCATGGCTCAACTCCTCGAGACCGTCTTGCTCTCGGTGTCGGCCTTCCTGGCGAATGGGCGACCGCCCTCCTGGCGGCCGCGGGCTGTGGCGTGCGCGCCCGCGCGGCGCTAACGCAGGATGTCGATCGTCTGCTGCAGCATCGCGCGCGAGGACTGGATCACCTTCAGGTTCGCCTCGTAGCTGCGCTGCGCCTCGCGCATGTCGGTCAGCTCGATCAGGCTGTTGACGTTCGAGACGAGGAGGTAGCCCTCCTCATCGGCCGCCGGATGCCCGGGCTCGTAGCGCCGACCGAAGTCGCCGCGGTCCGGCGAGATGCCCTTGACGTAGACGGTCTCGGCGCCGAGGGCGCGATCCAGCGCGTTGTCGAAGGTCACGACCTTGCGTCGATAGGGCTGGCCGCCGGCGACCTGCGCCGTGGAATCGGCATTGGCGATGTTCTCGGCGATGACGCGAATGCGGGAGCCCTGCGCCTTCATGCCCGAGGCGGAAATCGACATCGACTTCAACAGGTCCATGACTCTGGTCTCCCGCGGCGCCTTCCAAGGCGGCCGTAAAGCTAGGAACGAATGCCGGCTCAGCCGCCGCCGCGCAGCGCGGTGCGGATCATGCTCAGGTGCTTGCGGTAGAGATTGCTCATCGCCTGATAGTCCATTTGAGTCTGACCGACCTTGACGAGCTGCTCTTCCAGCACGACCGCGTTGCCCGAGGGCGCGACTTCGTAGGTGCGGCGCTGCTCGCCGTCGTCGAAGGCACCTTTGCGCGGGCCGCTGCCGGCGAGATGCAGCGCGTGCGTACGGGCGGCCGTCACCGATCGCATCGAGCTGGTGAGCGCCTGGTCGAAGGCACCGGCCTTGAGATCCTTGGGCACATAGTCCGGCGTGTCGGAATTGGCGATGTTCTGCGACAGGACCGACTGACGCTGTCCGAGCCAGGACATCTTGCGCGCGATCGCTTCGAAGATGTTGAGCGTGCCGGCCATCAAATCTCCATCACGGGGCGGATTCCGGTCCCGAAAGCCCCATGAAATATCAGCCGTCGCTTGTTAAGATTGCGTAAAAGCGCTTTAATTGGAGTCGGTGTCGGCGCTCGATTCGTCGCACGGCATCGCCAAAACATAATTCGGGCAGGATGCCGATGCTTTATCTCACGCGCAAAATCGGCGAGTCGGTCATTATCAATGACAACATTGAGGTCACCGTCGTAGACATTCGTGGAAAATCAATAAAGCTGGGCTTCACCTTTCCACCCGAGGCGACCGTCCTCCGTCGCGAGCTCTACGAGCGCATCCAGGCCGAGAACAAGGCCGCAGCCGCCGCCGCGGCCGGCGGAGACGCGCTGGTCATGGCTTTGGGCGGCGACTCGAAGGCGGGCGAACCGACCGGCGGCAAGGGTGACGACAAGGGCGACGGCTGACGCTTCGCGAGCGCCGGCCGCGCGACGCGGCGAAACGATTCATTAAGCATAGTCGGCGACCATAGCGCTCGGGCTGCGGCTGCGTCCGTAGGCCGCTCCCTGCAGCCAATTCGGATGTGACCGAGCGCCGTGGCCGAGACCTCACAGCCGCCCAGCCAGCCGCCCCGCTCCGTCGCTGTTGCGCTGCAGCGCGACGCGAGCGCCGTTCAGCGCCCGCGCGTGGTCGCCAAGGGCCACGGCGCGGTCGCCGAGCAGATCCTCCAGATCGCTTTCGAGCGCGACATCAAGGTGCGCAACGACGCCGACCTCGCCGAGATCCTTGGCGCCGTCGAGCTCGACAGCGAGGTACCCCTGGAGGCCCTGGCCGCGGTCGCGGAGATCCTGTCGTACCTCTATCGGGAGACCCGCACTCCCGCAGCGGAGACCAAGCCATGACCTCACCCCCTTCCAAGACGTCCGCCGATCTCGCCGAGGACCTGCGCATGCTCGATGGCATGGTCGCGCGGGCCCGCGGCGAGATCGCCAACGGCGGCGTGATCGACCTCGAGCCGCTGGCGCTCAAGGTGACGGCGCTCTGCGCGGAGATCGACCGGCTGCCGGGTGACGAGGCGATGCGCTTCAAGCCGACCCTGATCGCCTTGATCAGCGAGCTCAACGCCTTCGGCCAACAGATCGAGGCCGGCCTCGAGGCGCTCGCGCGCGAACTGGGCGAGCACGGCCGCCGCCGCGACGCCGCGGCCGCCTACGGCAAGGGCGACGGCGCCTGATCGGCTTCAACTCGACGACGATCGCGCGCACGCCATGGATCTAGAGCTCTACAGCCGCTTCCTCCTCGCCCTGCTCGCCGTGTTGGCCTTGATCGGCCTGCTGGCCTGGCTGGCGCGGCGCTTCGGGTTGGGCGGCCGGCTCGTGCCGAACAAGGGGCGTCATCGGCGCCTGTCGATCGTCGAGGTCATGACGCTGGATTCCCGGCGCAAGCTGGTGCTGCTCAGACGCGACCAAACGGAGCACTTGGTGCTGCTGGGGCCGGGACGCGATCTCCTGCTCGAGGGCGCGATCGAAGGGGCGGCGGCCGCGCTGCCGGAGGCGCCGCCGGAAAGCGCGCGCGACCCGCACCTGAGGATAGGAGAACCCTGATGGCGCGCCGGCCGGCCCCCTGCCGACTCAAGGCGTTGGCCATCGCCGCGTTGGCGGCTCTGCCGTTCACGGTAGAGCCCGCCCTGGCGCAAAGCCTGTCCTTCGACCTCGGCACCGAAGGCGGCTCGACGACGAGCCGGATCATTCAGCTCGTGGCCCTGATCACGGTGCTGAGTCTGGCGCCCTCGATCCTCGTGATGATGACCTCCTTCACGCGGATCGTCGTCGTTCTCTCGTTCCTGCGCAGCGCGCTCGGCATTCAGCAGACACCGCCGAACTCGGTGCTGATCAGCCTCGCGCTTTTCCTCACCCTGTTCATCATGATGCCGACCCTGGAGCTGGTCTACGACGAGGCGATCGAGCCGCTGATCGCCGAGGACATCGACGAGCTGGAGGCGCTCGACAAGGCGACCTCGCCGGTGCGCGACTTCATGCTCGGCCATGTGCGCGAACAGGACCTCGCGCTGTTCCTCGACCTCTCCGACAGCGGGCCCTTGGCGGCGCCCGAGGACACGCCGATGCGCGCGCTGATCCCCGCTTTCATGATCAGCGAGCTGCGCCGCGCCTTCGAGATCGGCTTCCTGCTGTTCCTGCCGTTTCTCATCATCGACATGGTGGTCGCCTCGGTGCTCATGTCGATGGGCATGATGATGCTGCCGCCGATCCTGATCGCCCTGCCCTTCAAGCTGATCTTCTTCGTCCTGGTCGACGGCTGGTACCTGGTCGCCGGCAGCCTCGTGCAGAGCTTCGGCTGACCGCGCGGCGTAACACCCATCCGCACCGTGAAGAGACCTACACACGGCTGTCGTCATTGCGAGCCGGCGCGAGCCGGCGCCAGCCGGCCCCTTGGTGCCATTGGGCAATCCAGGGCCACCGCTCCGACGGGAGCCGGGCTGGATTGCTTCGCTGCGCTCGCAATGACGACGCTTGTCGCTACAAGCTGGCCTCTGCGAAATCTGGTATCAGGCCTCGAACACTACGGTGGGGTCGAGCACGTCGCGCAGGGTGTCGCCCAGCATGTTGAGCCCCAGCACCGTGAGCGCCACGGCGAAGCCTGGCACCAGCGCGGTCCAGGCGGCGACATCGAGGTAGTCGCGCGAGGCCTGGATCATCAGGCCCCAGGAAGGCGTCGGGGGCTGCGTGCCCAGGCCGAGGAACGAGAGTCCCGCCTCGGCCAGGATCGCGAAGGCGACGCTGATGGTCGCCTGCACGATCACCGGTGCCATGATGTTCGGCAGGATGTGTCGGCGGACGATGCGCCAGTTGGAGGCGCCCTGCGAGCGCGCGGCTTCGATGTAGGGCAGGCTGCCGACCTTCAGCGTCTCGCCGCGCACGATGCGCGCCAGGTAGGGCGCGAAGGCGACGCCGATGGCGAGGATCGTGTTCTGCACGTTGGGTCCGAGTATGGCGCTGATCGCCAGCGCCAGCAGGATCACCGGAAAGCTGAGCAGCGTGTCGACCAGCCGCATGACGACGAGATCGACCTTGCCCCTGAAGTAGCCGGAAACGACGCCGAGCGGCAGCCCGATCAGGATGCTGATCGCCACCGCCGACACGGCGATCAGCAGCGATGTATGCGCCCCCAGCAGCACCCGGTAGAACAGCGAGCGGCCGAGCTGATCGGTGCCGAGCAGATGGTCGAGCGAAGGCGGCTTCAAGCGCGCGGTGACGTCGATCTGCGTGCTCAGCGCCTCGGGAATGAGCAACGGCGCCAGCAAGGCGATCAGCGCAAAGACTGTGACCAGGCTCGCGCCGATCAGGCCCTTGGGAGTCATCAGCGCCCGCAGGCGGCGCGAGCCC
>JAKSDN010000300.1 GCA_022360075.1 Kiloniellales bacterium
GATCGCCGAATAGCCGCTGCGCACCGGGTTGACCGAGACGAATTTCGCGCCCTGGCGCTTCAGCTTGCCGAGGGCGATCTTGATCGGGTTCGAGTCATGGTCCTCGGCAACGCCGAACATCATGAAGTAGCGCGTGTGCTCCCAGTCCGGCTCGCCGAACTCCCAGAACGAGCCGCCGATCGAGTAGAGCCCGGCCGCGGCCATGTTGACGGAGCAGAAGCCGCCGTGGGCGGCGTAATTCGGCGTGCCGAACTGGCTCGCCCACCAGCCGGTCAGCGACTGGCTCTGGTCGCGCCCGGTGAAGAAGGCGAGCTTGCGCGGGTCCTTGTTGCGCACCTCGGCCAGCCATTCGGTCGCGAGGGTGAGCGCCTCCTCCCACTCGATCTCCTGGAACTCGCCCGCACCGCGCGGGCCGACGCGTTTCAGCGGCTTGGTCAGACGCGCGGGCGAATAATGCTGCATGATCCCGGCCGAGCCCTTGGCGCAGAGCACGCCCCGGTTGACCGGATGGTCGCGGTTGCCCTCGATGTAGCGGACCTTGCCGCTCTTCAGGTGCACCTTGATGCCGCAGCGGCAGGCGCACATGTAGCAGGTCGTCGTCTTGATCTCGTCGGCGGACGGCACCGAGGTCTCGACCGTGGGCTCGGCTGGATTGCGAATCGTGTGCGCAAAGTCCCTCGGATTCATCGCCCGGCCTTCCTGTCCCCGTCACCGCCCGTCATGCCGCAAAGGCTTCCTTTTCCTCGCACTTTTGACCCGCGAAGGCCAGCCTTCGGGACCCTCGATACACCCTTAGTCGCTCGCGCCGCGGCGGGGAAGCTCAAGGCGCGCAGGGCTGGCATGCGCGGACGGATCGGGATTGCTCGGTCTCGCAGTCGAACCCATCTCCCGCGTGCGTTGCCCCGTCAAAGAACCTCCAAAGCTGTCACCCTCGGGCTTGACCCGAGGGTCCATGGGAATGCGAGACCGGGACACCTGTGCCGAGAGGTCCGGTGGTCCCGCAACGCCCATGGATGCTCGGGTCAAGCCCGAGCATGACAGCGTTTGAATTCAACCCGTCGCTGTCGCGACAGCGTCAGCGAAACCGGCGCGCCGCCTCACGCCACAGTGAAGCCCTGGTACTTCTCCAGCATGCGCACCGGCTTCTTCAGCGCGTCGCGGCGGAAGGGATCGCCGAGCTCCTGCGTGACCATGAGCTCGACGATCGTGGTCTCGTCGGACTTGGTCGCGCTCTGCAGCGCATCGCCGATCTGGTCGGGGTGCTCGACCCTGATGCCGCGTGCGCCCATGGCCTCGGCCATGCCGGCGAAGCTCGGGTTGGTCAGGTTCGTGCCGACGTAGCGGTCGGCGTAGAAGTCGACCTGGTTCTTCTTTTCCGCACCCCACTGGCCGTTGTTGAAGACCACGGCCGTGGTCGGGATCTCCTCGCGCACGCAGGTCAGGGTCTCGCCGAAGCTCATGCCCCAGGCGCCGTCGCCGACGTAGGCCACCGCCGGGCGGTCGGGCCGGGCGACCTTCGCACCGATCGCGGTCGGGAAGGCGTAGCCGCAGTTGCCGAAGCTCATGGCGGCGAAGAAGCTCTTCGGCTGCTCGAAGCGCAGGTAGGAGTTCGAGACCGAGCAGATGTTGCCGATGTCGGTGGAGACCATGGCGTTGCCCGGCATGGCCTTCTCCAGCTCGCGCAGGGCCCGGCGCGGCGCGATCGGCGTGCCGTTGCCCTGGCCCCATTCGTTGAGCTCGGCCTCCCACTCGCTCTTCTGCTTGGAGACCTCGGCCATGCGCGTGTCCTTGTTGCCGAGGCAGGCCGGCCGCTCGTTGCTGGTCTGCAAGAGCTCGAGGATCGCCTTGGCGGCCAGGCGCGAGTCGCCGCAGACGCCGACCGAGATCTTCTTCACCAGGCCCAGCATGCGATGGTCGCTGTCGACCTGGATGATCTTGGCGTCCTTCGGCCAGTAGTCGATGCCGTGCTGGGGCAGGGTGCCGAACGGCCCGAGGCGGGTGCCGAGCGCCAGCACCACGTCGGCCTGGGCGATGGTCTTCATCGCGGCCTTGGAGCCCTGGTAGCCGAGCGGCCCGCACATGAGTTCGTGGCTGGCCGGGAAGGCGTCGTTGTGCAGGTAGGAGGTGACGACCGGCGCCGAGAGGTACTCGGCCAGCGCCTTGGCCTCGTCCTGGCCGTCGGACATGATCACGCCGCCGCCGGCGACGATCACCGGGAACTTGGCGCCCAGCAACATGTCGGTGGCCGCCTTCAGGCTGTCCGGCCCGCCGGCCGAGCGCTCGACCGGGTTGGGCTGCGGGATCTCGACGTCGACCTCTCCGTAGAACAGGTCGCGCGGGATGTTGAGCTGGGTTGGCCCGCGCTCGGTCAGCGCCAGGTCGAAGCAGCGGCCGGTCAGCTCCGCCAAGCGGTCCTGGCGCGAGACGTGGGCCTGGTACTTGGTGATCTTCTCGAAGAAGGGCAGTTGCTCGGTCTCCTGGAAGCCGCCCAGGCCCTGGGTCGAGGTGCCGGTCTCCGGCGTGATGCAGACCACCGGCGAGTGCGCCCAATAGGCCGCCGCGATCGAGGTGACGAAGTTGGTGATGCCCGGGCCGTTCTGGGCGATGCAGACGCCCTGGCGCCCGGAGACGCGCGAGTAGCCGTCGGCCATGTGGCCCGCGCCCTGCTCGTGGGCGACCGAGATGAAACGGATGCCGGCCGGCTCGAAGATGTCGAGCGCGTCCATGTAGGCCGAGCCGACGATGCCGAAGACGTGGGTGACGCCGTGCGCCACCAGGGTCTCGACGAAGGCTTCGCTCGGGGTCATGCGGGTCATGGCCTTGTCCTCCCAATTGCGCGGCCGCGCCCCCTGGCGCCGGCCGCCCTCACCCTAGACCAGAAAACGGCCCCGCCCCTCGCGCGGCCGCGACGTAAAGCCGGCCATGGCGGCCGGCCCGAAACAGGCTCTCGGAATGCTCAAGTCAGGCTGGACCGAAGGCGGGGCGAAGGTGATCCGCGCGCCCGCCGCCATCGATCCAATCACCGGCGTTCCAGCTCAGTATTGATCATTATCGAGACGTTTCGTCCTAATTATTGAGAATATGAACGACTGTCAACCGGATTCGACTCGTTGAAGGCTCCTTTTCCTCATCCCTGTGTCAACGGCCGCCCATCCTCTGTCATCGCGAGCGCAGCGACGCGATCCAGACGGCTCCTGTCCGAGCGGTGGCCCTGGATTGCCACGCCGGCTGGCGCCGGCTCGCAATGACGGCCGAAGTTAGGGTTCGCTAGGCTGACTGCTATTCGCCCAATCCCCAGGCCTCCGCCAACCGCGCCGCTGTCTCCCGCAGCTTCGGCAGATGGGCCATCCCCTGCGCCAGCGACATCCGCACCTCCGGCGCGTGCACGGCGAGGCCGGCTACCGGCTTGCC
>JAKSDN010001305.1 GCA_022360075.1 Kiloniellales bacterium
GCGCGCAGCCAGTCCGCCCGGGCCTGGCGCAAGGCCTGGAGCCGGGCGAGCCTTCCTTGGTTGCGCCGGCGCCGGGCGGTGACGCCGCGTGCCAGCCAGCGCTCCTCGCGCTTGATCGTCCGGTTCAGCCGATGCAAGTCGCGCGCTTCCTCGGCTTGCAGCGTCTCGGCCCAATCGTCGAAGGCGGCGAAGGAGCGCTCCAGCCGGCGCAGTGCGCCGCGGTCGAGCCAGAGCGTCGCGCGGCTCAGCTTCTCGAGGAAGGCGCGGTCGTGGCTGATCATCAGCAGCGCGCCGCGGAAGCGGCCCAGCTCCGCTTCCAGCCACTCGATCGTCGGCAAATCGAGGTGGTTGGTCGGCTCGTCCAGCAGCAGCACGTCGGGATCGCCGACCAGCGCCCTCGCCAGCGCGACGCGCCGTCCTTCGCCGCCGGACAGGCCTTGCAGGCTGCGGGCGCCGTCGAGATCCAAGTGCGCCAAAACGGCGTCGATGCGGTGGTCTCCGGGCGTCGCTTCGTCCGCGAGTCCGGCGGCGACATGCGCGGCAACAGTCGTGTCGGGCGAGAACTGCGGGTCCTGCGGCAGGTATGCGACTTTCAGGCCGGGCTGGACGAAGCGCGTGCCGCGGTCGAGCTCGATCTCGCCGGCCAGCACCTTCAGTAGCGACGACTTGCCGCTGCCGTTACGGCCGACGAGGCAGGCCCGCTCGTCCGCGGCTAGGCCGAGCGACAGCCCCTCGAACAGCGGGCGACCGCCGAAGCCGAGAGCGGCGTCCCGGAGCGCGAGGACGGGCGGCATGGGTTAACTTTCTGGAAGGTGGTTTTTGGGTCGATCCCCCTCACCCTCCCACGCGCTGGCGCGCGCGGGGCCCTCCCTCGCCCCCAAGGGGGCGAGGGGTGTCGATGTCGGGGCGTCGGCGTAAAGCCCCTCGCCCCTTTGGGGGAGAGGGGTTTGGGGTGAGGGGGGCCAACAGTAGCGAGCGCGACTCGGCACTAAGACGCGCCCCTCTGCTGGCGGATCTGGTCGTAGGCCGCATTGATCTTCGCCAGCTTCTCGTTGGCCAGCTCGACGAACTCCGGCGGCATGCCCTGGGCGACCAGGCGGTCGGGGTGGTTTTCCAGCACGAGCTTGCGGTGCGTGGCCTTGATGGCCTCGTCGTCGTCGCCCCGGCTGACGCCCAGGATGGCGTAAGGATCCGCATCGTCCGGCGCCATGTTGGCGTTGCGGGTGCGCTCCCACTGCAGCTCGTCGAGGCCGAAGATGTCGGCGACCTGCTCCAGATAGGCGACTTCGTCGGCCGTCACTTTGCCGTCGGCGCGGGCGATGTGGAACAGGCCGTGCAGAAGCTCCTCGAGCACCGCGGGATTGTGCTGGAACATGCGGCCGATCTGCTTGGCGTAGGGCTCGAAGCCGCGGGAATCCTTGCGCGCCTGGTTGAACACGCGGCCGACGTTCTTCATCTCCTCCGGCGGGATGCGGAAGACCTCCTTGAAGGCCGCGATCTCGTCGCGCGTGACCAAGCCGTCGGCCTTGGCGAGCTTGGCGCCCAGGACGATGACGCCGATGGTAAAGGCGATCTGCTTGGTCGCGTCGCTGCCGGCCTCGCCCGCTTCGGGCGAGGGCTGGGCCTGGGCGCTCGAGGCCATCTTGTCGACCGCATGGCCGGCGACGGCGCCCAGCAAGGCGCCGATCGGCCCGCCCATGGCGAAGCCGGCCGCGCCGCCGACGATCTTGCCCCAAATGCTCATGGGATTTTCCCGCTTGGGCCCTTCCCGGGGACACCCGGACTCGTGAAGCCTCTACTACAAGAACTCCGGACCGCTTTGTCCACCGAAGAAAAGAGTCCCTGCGTTCGCGACCCGCCAGCCGGCAGTTTTCGATCGCAAGTCCGTGCCAATACGCAAGCTTGTTAGCGACTCTTTAGGGACCGGCGCTATCGAATCGGCCTCGCCGCCCCTATATTAGGGCGGTCGACGCGAGATCCACAGCTCGCGCGAAGTCTTCAGGAGGAAAAGCTTCAGAGCAGCGGCGCCTGGTCCCTAGCGACCTCGGTCAGACAGGTATTGGAGACCGCCATGGCCCCGATGCGAAAGCTCCTTGCCGGCGACGCGGCGAGGATTCGCGACCATCTGCTTCGTTTGGATCGCCAGTCGCGCTACGAGCGCTTCAGCGGCTACGTCAGCGACGCCTTCGTCGAGCGCTATTGCGAGCGGATCAACTGGATCGACGACATCCTGATTGGTTGGGTCGAGGGCGGCGAGCTGCGCGCGCTCGCCCAGTTGGTTCGGCTGCCTTATCGTTGGCCGCGCGAGGCCGAGCTCGCGCTTACGGTCGAGCCGGACTGGCAGGACCGCGGCATCGGCAGCGAGCTCTGCCGCGAGATCCTGCTCAGCGCCCGCAACCGCATGATCGGCCGGGTCTGCATGCTCTGCCTGATGGAGAACGTGCGCATGCGGCGCATCGTGCGCCGGCTCGAAGGCAAGCTGGTCTACCTGGACGGCGCCGCGGAGGGCGAAGTGCGCCTGCCGCCGCCGAACTACCTTTCGCTTTGGCAAGAGGCCTTCGACGAGGGCGGCGCGCTGGTGGAGACGCTGGTCGATCAGTGGCGTCCGGCCTCGCGGCGCAGCCTGCGACCGCCGCGGCGGCGCAAGCGGGTCAGGGCACGCGCCCCACGCCCGGCAGCCTGAGAGACAGGTCCAGCGGGTCGATGCCGAGGTTGAGACCGAGCACGTTGATCTCCAGGCCCTCCTCGACCGCCGCCAGCATTCCGACCAGGCCGAACAGCGAGAGCTGGAAGCCCGAGCCGCTCGGCGCGGCGGCGGCGAAGGTGGTCGGGCCGAGGTA
>JAKSDN010001248.1 GCA_022360075.1 Kiloniellales bacterium
ATCCAGCCCCTCGTTGATCCGCCGGATCGCGCCGCCCTTGCCCGCGGCGTCCGGGCCTTCGAACAACAGGATGCTCGAGACCTTCTTCGCCTTCGCGCGCAGGTGCAGGCGATGAAGGCGGGCTTGCAGCTCCACCAGTTGTGCACTGTAGGCGGACTTGCCGAGGCGCTGCGACATGTCGAGGCGGGTGAGCACGGTAATCGCGTTCGCAAAGGGCTCAGCCGCGCCGTTCGTGCTCCCGGTCTCGGCGGACTTCTTCCGTTTCGACGGTGACTTCGGCTTCTTCTTGCGCGCGCCGTCGTGCTTCGACGGACTTTCGAAGGAAGCGCCGTTCGTCTCACCCTCGCGCAGATGGCGCTGCAAGGCGTCGCGCAGGATCGTGGCGACGGTGATGCCGCGATAGTGGGGGTCCACGCCTTCGACCACCGTCCATGGCGCCAAGCCGCGGTTGGTTCGGGTGATCACCTGCTCGGCCGTGTCGATGAAACGGTCGTAGAGCTGCCAATGCTCCCAGTCGCTTTCGGTTACCCTGGCCTTGGTCAGGGGGTCGCCCTCAAGGTTCTTCAGGCGGTGTTCTTGGGCCTCCCGGCTCAAGTGCATCCAGAACTTGAGAATGAGGGCGCCGTCGCGGGCGAGCGCCCTTTCGAAGCTGACGATCCGGCTGAGCTTTTCCAGGAAAGTCGCCTCGTCGGCATGCTCATAGACCCGGTCCAGGACCGGCTGCGAGTACCAGGCGCTCATGAACATGCCAATCCGACCGCGCGGCGGTAGGTCCCGCCAATAGCGCCAGAACTCCGGCCTTTCCCGCTCGTCATCCGAGGCCTCGTCGTAGGCGCGGGTGATCAGCCACCTCGGGTCCATCCACTCGTTGAGCAGGCTGACGGTCTCGCCCTTGCCGCCGCCATCGACACCGGCGAAAACCAGGATCACTTGGAAGTGCCGTTCCTTGTGCAGCTCGTCTTGCAGCTCCAGCAGCTCCTCGCGCAACAGAGGCGCGGTCTTCTTGAAGGCCTTCTTCGCAATCGTGCGACCGAGCTCGGCGGTCTCGAACATGGCATCACCCCGCATGCCAATCAGCCGGCCTTTGATGGCCCCCGAGGGCCGGCTGAGCATTGCTATCTCTTCGAGGCTACGCTGAGAGTAAGAACGAAAACCTGATTTGAATCAATTCTCGGTCGCGCCGGACGGAGGCGGAAGGCCGTTCTTCATCAGCTTCGAGCGTAAGAGGGGCAAAAGTCCGGGCCGTGTTGGCCGTATCGAGCGATGGTGGCGCTTTCCGGTCTCGGCTGCAGTGCTGGCGTGCGTGCTTCGAGACGCCCCTTTGGGGCTCCTCAGCATGAGGAAGGCCGTTGCTGGCATTAAGATTGCTCCTCATGCTGAGGAGCGCTCGACAGAGCGCGTCTCGAAGCACGCAGGCTGTTTGTCCAGCACTCCAAGCCTCTTGTCGTTCCTGTCGTAGAACGCCGATCTACTCTCGCCCGGAATTTTGAACCTCTTACCTTCGAGCCCCTGTGCGAGGCGACGCCATCCCGGGCACACGATGAAATGTGGCCGGTGATTACATCGACCGTCTTGTCCCATTCCGGCCACAGAATTTCCCATTTCGATCCCTCCCTCGCTCGATCTTTGACGCAACAATTGGAGCTGGAGGCGATCTATGAAGTCGCCTGCTCACGGACGATTATAGAGATCAAGTAGAGCCGATGAACTCACATATCCGGCGGATGATGATTTTGGGGCTTGTTCCATTGGCGCGCGCTCCAGCTTCAGCCGCGGGCGGCTAGGCGAGGGCGTCTGAGCCGGCCCGTCAGCCGCAACGACTTCGACAGGTCATGGGACCGGGATGCCACCGGACCGTAAGGTCCGGCGTGTCGACCTGCACATCCTCGGACAGCAGGAAGGGAAAGCCACCATGGCCACGGCGAGCGATCACGAACAGTTCCAGCTCGAGCTCATCAATCGTGCGCGCCTCGACCCTTCAGGCGAGGCGGAGCGCCTGGGTGTCGATCTCAACGCCGGCCTGGCCGCCGGCACGATCTCCGCCGATCCGAAGCAGCCGCTGGCCTTCGACTCGGACCTGATCAATGCCGCCCGCGGCCACAGCACCTGGATGCTCGACGCCGACGTCTTCAGCCACAGGGGACAAGGCGGCAGCGACCCGGGCGACCGCATGCGCGCCGCTGGCTACGACTTCACCGGTCGCTGGACCTGGGGCGAGAACATCGCCTACCAGGGCACCTTGGGCGGTGTTCCGATCACTGACTACACCGTGCGCACCTACGAGGGGCTGTTCGAAAGCCCGGGCCATCGCACGAACCTTTTGGGCGATCGCTTTCAGGAGATCGGTCTCGGCATTCGCACGGGCGACTTCCAGGGCTTTCAGGCCTTGATGGTGACCCAGAACTTCGCCCGCTCTGGTCAGAAGACCTTCGTCACCGGCGTCGCCTACGAAGACAGCGATGGCGACAGCTTCTACAGCCCGGGTGAGGGGAGGGGTGGCGTCCGGGTGACGATCGAGGGCGCCAGCGGGGCGCTGTCGACCGTGAGCACGAGCAGCGGCGGCTACCAGCACCAGGTCGAGGCGGGGTCGCAGGCGGTGACTTTCTCCGGTGGCACGCTCGCCGTGCCGGTGACGGTTTCGGTCGAGATCGCCGACGAGAACGTCAAGCTCGATCTGATCGACGGCGAGGTCGTTGCGGCCTCGAGCGATGCCGTCATGGGCGAGAACCTCGAGGCCTTGACGCTGCTCGGCGCCGCCGACCTCGCGGCGACGGGCAATGCCCTGGACAACCGCATCACGGGCAATCGGGGCGACAACCGGCTCGAAGGCGGCGCCGGCGACGACACCCTCATCGGCGGCGAGGGCGACGACCGGCTCGAGGGCGGCACGGGCCGCGACACGGCCGTCTACGCGGGCGCGCGGGCCGGCTATCAGATCACGAGCGGCGACGAGGTGACGACCGTGCGGGCTCTCGCCGGCGGCGAAGGCGTCGATCGGCTCAGCGGTATCGAGCTGATCCAGTTCTCCGACCAGAGCCTCGAGATCGCGCTCCCCGGCGACGGCCCGACCACCCCACCCGAGATCCCGGAGCCGCCCGTCGTCCAACAGCCCGAGCCGATGCCGCCCGTGATCGCGGTGCCGGAACCGGAGTCCCCGGCCGTCGAAGAGCCCGACGCCGCGCCCGAGCCGCCGGCCCCGCCGCCGCCGCTGGCCGAAGTGCCAGACCCGCGGCCGGACGACGACCGAGGCGGCTGCCGCTGGCGCTTCGCCGACCGCGACCTCCCGGAGGGGGACGGCGCCAAAGCGAACGACGGCGAAGGCGACGGCTCGCTCTGGCCGGCCTGGCTCGCCCGGACCCTGGGCGGCGAACGCCTGTCGATCGAGGATTTCTTCGAGATCGCCCGCTGGCGGCCGAACGCACCGCGCGGCCGGCAAGCCCGGCCCGACAGCGAAACCCAAGAAGAAGATGGCGAAAGGCTGACGCTCACCGAGCTTCTGAGCGTCGCGCCGGGGCCCTCGGCCCAAGACGTCGAAGGAGCCGCCGACTCGGGCCGTCCGTCGGCGGTGCCCGGCGGCCAGCTCTGGGGCCGGTTCTACGGCGGTAGCTTTGGCGGCGGACTCGATGGAGCGCCCGACCCCGACGCAGAGCTGATCCAGTTCTACGCCTAAGGCGCCGTTTCACCTCATGCCTGCCAACTCGGCGCGGCGGCCAAGCCGCCGCGCCAGCCTTTTCCCCGGTTCCCGTCGTGGGGCCGCGTCGCTCAGGCGGTCATGTACTTGAGCGTCTCGTCGGTGCTCCAGACCGCATTGGCCATGTAGCGGAAGTTGATGATGGCGGCGAGGTAGCCGTCGCCCTCGGGCAGCTTGGCGGCAGCCGTGGCGTCCTTGACCACCGCGACTTCGAAGCCTTGCTCCAGTAGCTCGCGCAAGTGCGCCTCGACGCAGAGGTTGGCCGACATGCCGGCAAGGATGATCTGGTCGACGCGGTTCTTGCGCAGCTGCAGCACCAGGTCGTTGTTCTCCGGCCCATAGACCTTGTGCGGCGAGGCGACGATGGTCTTGCCGTCGTCGATGTAGGGCTTGTACTGCGGCATGAAGTCGGCGCCGGAGCCCTCGAAGTCCTCGACCGAGAGCGGGCCCTTGCGGTCGAACATGCCGATCTTGTGCATCAACTTTTCCAGCGGGCCGCTGAACTTCCAGCCATGGTCGGTCGGATAGTAGTAGTGCGGCGAGATCGCCACGGTCATCTCGGCCTGCTTGGCGGCCTTGAGCAGCTTCTCGATGTTGCCGACGGTGCCATGCTGCTCGACGCTGGCGCCGACCACGCCCCAGGTCACGCCGTCCGGCGAGAGGAAGTCGATCTGCGGGTCGGTGACGACGAGGGCGGCGCGGCTGCGGTCGAGCGTCATGCCGCCCGGCGGTAGGGCCGGCTCCTGCGGCGGCGCATAGGGATCGTCGCCCGCGGCCTGGGCGGTGTGACTGATTGCCCCGGCCGCGGTCACGGCGCCGAGCGCTGCCGCCGAGCCGAGCAGGCGGCGCCGGCCGATGCCTTCATCGCCCGTGCTTTCGTGGTCTTCATGGTCGTGCTGGCACATGGGGAGATCTCCTTTGCCGGTGAACACCGAAGGGTGAATGGCTGCGAGCCTTGCGGAGCCCTATGATCGTCCCGTTTCCGTGCCTTTTGGTCGCGCGGGGGTTCCCGATCGTCCGGTTTGACCCTCGTCGCGCGGAAGTGCGATCTTCGGGTCATGATCCTGCTCGAGAAGCTGCTCAAGGGCCTGGACGTGCGGGTCGATACCTTCGACCTCTGCCGCGTGGCGCCGGGTGCGCCCCTGGCCCTGGAGGCGCTGGGACAGCCGACGGTGCACTACGTCGTCAGCGGCGCCGGGCGCCTCGACGTCGCCGCGGCGCCGCCGCTCGCCTTCAAGCGTCACAGCTTCGTGATCGTGCCGGCCGGCCGATCACTCCGAGTCGAGGCGGCCGGCGCGGCAGAGGCCGGCCGGATCAGCCGCTGCGGCTCGCTCGCCGAGGCCTGGGGCGAGAGCCCGCCGGCACCGGACGTGGTGATGGCTTGCGGCCGGATCGACGCGACCTACCACCAGGCCGCCGGCCTGTTCGACCATCTGACCGAGCCGCTGATCGACGACTTCGCCTGCCAGGACGGCATCTGCCGGCCTTTCGAGACACTGCTCGGCGAGCTGGCCGCGCCGCGCCCGGGCTCCATGGCGCTCGCCGACAGCTTGATGCAGCAATGCCTGGTGCTGCTGCTGCGGCGCTATTGCGCCAGCGGCGAGTGCCGCCTGCCTTGGCTCTCCGCGCTGGAGGACCCGCGCCTGGGCCGGGCCATGGCGGCGATGCTGGAGGATCCGGCGCGCGACTTCAGCCTCGAGGCCCTGGCCGAGATCGCCGGCATGAGCCGCTCGGCCTTCGCCGCCCACTTCGCCGAGGCCTTCGGCCGGGCGCCGATCGACTTCCTCAAGGGCCTGCGCCTGCAACGCGCGGCCGAGCTCCTGAGCGGCACCGACCTTCCGGTCAAGCAGGTCGCGCCCAAGGTCGGCTATGCCAGCCGGAGCTACTTTTCACGGGCTTTCAAGTCGCTTTACGGCTTGGACCCGGCAGCCTATCGCCGACAGGCGCGGGGCGGCGATGCCGGGTCGGAGGCCTCCGGCACCAGAGGCTAGAGGTTTTTCCAGTCGTTCTTGAACGAAACCAACTAGATTCTTCTGGCCTCGTCATTGCGAGCGGAGCGATGCAATCCAGGCTGTGGCGGCCTGAGCGGCGGCTCTGGATTGCCCAGTGCGCCAAGGGGCCGGCTGACGCCGGCTCGCAATGACGGCCAGACGGCTGTCGAACAGCAACCAACGGGGGCATCCATGTTTCAAAGCGATCTGCTGGCCGGTAAGCGCATTCTGGTGACCGGCGGCGGCACGGGTCTCGGCAAGTCCATCGGGCGCCGGTACCTGGAGCTTGGTGCGACGCTCGTGATCTGCGGCCGGCGTGAGAACGTGCTGCAAGAGACCAAGGCCGAGTTCGACGAAGCCTTCGGCGCGCGAACCTTCACGCTGCCCTGCGACGTCCGCGATCCCGAGGCGGTCGAGGCGATGGTCGCGGCTGTCTGGGCCGAGCTGGGCGGGCTCGACATCCTGGTCAACAACGCGGCCGGCAACTTCATCGCGCGCAGCGAGACGCTGTCGGCGCGCGCGCTGGACGCGATCCTC
>JAKSDN010000593.1 GCA_022360075.1 Kiloniellales bacterium
AGATGCTTACGCCATGCTTACGCGACATTTTCGTCGGCATGAAGAGCGAACCCGACATCCGCTCAAGCCGTTGTTAAATCAGTTCCTTTTTACGACACCACAAAACTTCACCAGACTTGACATCCGCCTTCGGAGGGCAGCGCTCTATCCAGCTGAGCTACGGGTCCTGCGGAAGGTCTGGAACCGGCCCCCTCGGACCGGCCGCAGTTGATGGAGCCTACTGCAAGGGGCGGGGCGGGTAAACCCGGGAGGTTTCGCCGATCCAGCCGACGGTCCCGGCCGGCCGGGATCAGCGTTAACGATTTGTTACGACACGCAAGTCAAAGAAAATGAGATGTTTGTCAAAGACCTCATCGTTGCCACAAAGGCGATGCGCAGCCTGCTGATCGGGGCGATCATGCTGTTCGCCCAAACGATGGCGCCCTTTGCCAAGGCGGAAGAAACGCTAGGCCTGGCGCGCCTCGCCAAGCAACCCGGCACCGAGCGTTGTCTGGCGCTGGCGCTCTATTGGGAGGCGCGGGCCGAGGGTCGCGACGGCATGGTCGCGGTCGCCTGGGCGATCGTGAACCGCGTGCGCCACCACGCCTTTCCCGACACGATCTGCGCCGTAGTGAAGGAAGGCGGCGAGAGCCCGCCCTGCCAGTTCTCCTGGTGGTGTGACGGCAAGAGCGACATGCCGAGCGACGCACGGGCCTGGCGCGCCGCCGAGCAGACCGCCCGGCGTTTCCTGCACGCAGCCCCACCGGACCCGACCGGCGGCGCCCTGTTCTTCCACCACACGGCCTTGTTGCCGCCTTGGAAGATCAAGCGCCTGCGCACCGCCATCATCGGACGGCACGCCTACTATCGCTAAAGCGCTTTCGGCCCTGCGCCGGCGCCGGCCTCCTCCGCGTCTTCGGCGCCACCGATCACGATATCGCCCGCCGCCTCGGCGAGCGCCTTTTCGGCATGGAGGTCGGCGCCGGAGGGCAGCGGCGCATCGAAGTTCTCGACCCAGGCCAGAATGTCCGCGCGCACGCGATCGGCCTGCAAGTCGCGCAGAAGCATGTGCCAGCCCTCGGCATAGAGCGCCCTGCGCTGCCAGTCGCGCGCGGCCTCCGGCAAGTCGCGCCAGAACCGCAGCGTCGGCGCGCGCGGGACGATCTCGTCCTTCTCGCCGTAGAGCACCAGGCTCGGCGCCGGTCAGGGCGACCAGGACCACGGCCGCGCCCATGGAATCCCCGAGCAGGTAGATCGGCAGGCCCGGGTGGCGCGCGGCGATCGACTCGTATGCGTCGGCGAGGTCGGCGGTCAGGCGATCGTGGCCGGCCCAGAGCCCGGCCTGCGGGCCGGCGCCGAAGCCGCGCTGGTCGTAGGCGTAGGTCGCGATGCCGCGCACGGCCCAGGCCGCGCCGGGGCCCTCGAAGGCCTTGGAGTAGTCGTTGAAGCCGTGCAGGGCGATCACCACGGCCTCGGGCGCCCGGCCCGCCGGCGGCAGCCAGCGGCGCAGCGGCAGCGCCAGGCCGTCGTCCATGACGATGGAGTCCTGGAGCAGGCGCGGCTCGCTCGGTCCGGGGCCGGGCGACAGGCGGGCCGGCGCGCAAGAGGCGCAGAGCAGGAGCAGCAGACAGAGCGCCGGCAGCGCCCGGGTCGTCGCGGAGAGTTGCCTAGGCCGCGGCACCGCCCTCACCGTCGCCGTGGGCCCCGCCGTCGCTGTGAGCGCCGCGGGTGAGCTGCAGGAAGATGTCCTCCAGGTCGGTCTCCTCGGTGGTCACGTC
>JAKSDN010000172.1 GCA_022360075.1 Kiloniellales bacterium
GCAGGCTGCCCCAGGAGCCGCCGACGACCAGCCAGCGCTCGATGCCGAGGGTCTTGCGGATCTGCTCGATATCGCGGATCAGATGCGCGGTCGTGTTGGCCTCGAGGCAGCCCTTCGGCGTGCTTCGGCCGGCGCCGCGCTGGTCGAAGAGGACGACGCGAAAGCGTGCCGGGTCGAACAGGCGGCGGTGGGCCGGCTGGCAGCCGCTGCCGGGCCCGCCGTGCAGGAAAAGCGCCGGCCGGCCTGAGGGGTTGCCGACCTGCTCGACATAGAGGCTATGGCCCTCGCCGACGGCAAGCTGCCGGCTGTCGAAGGGCTTGATCTCCGGGAAGCTGGCGCCCTGTTGATCCAATGTCGCTGCGACCCCCGCGCCCTAGAGCACGATCTCCATGCCGTCCACGGCGACCTCCCAACCGGCTTCTTCGACCGCGGCGCGCTCGGGCGAATCCTCGATCAATATCGGGTTTGTGTTGTTGATGTGAATGAACACCTTGCGCGCGACCGCCAGCGGCTCGAAGGCGGCGATAGAGCCTTCTTCCCCGGAGATCGAGATATGCCCCATGCGCTGGCCGGTCTTGGGGCCGAGGCCGGCGACGACCATCTCGTCGTCGGTGTAGAGCGTGCCGTCGAACAAGACCAGCGGCGCGCCCTTGAGGCGCGCGGCCAGCGGCGCATCCACTTCCGCGCAGCCGGGGATGTAGAAAAAGTGATCGCCGGTCTCGGGCTGCTGGACGTGCAGGCCGATGGTATCGCCCTCGGCCGTGCCGAAGTTGTCGCCGGCCTCGGCGTTCTCGAGGTAGAGCGCGACCTTGCCTGGCACGGCGAAGGGCTCGACCGTCAGGCCGATCGGCGCGCCGTCCGGTCCGACCAGCGTATGGGCGTGGGACAGCGCGAGACTCTGGCGCTGTACGAAATCCGGGTTGAGCACCTGGAAGATCGGGTTGGCATCGATCGCCGTGGCGACCCGGTCGCTGGCGTAGAGCACGAAAGCTTGGCGCTCGCGCATGGTCAGCAGGCCGGCGACATGGTCGACGTCGGCGTTGGTCAGCACGACGCAGGCCACCGGCGTGTCGCGCAAACCGTCGCGCGGATGCATCTGCGGGTTCTCGTTGAACTGCTGGCGCAGGTCGGGCGAGGCGTTGAACAGGGCCCAGCGTTGGCCGTCGGCACTGACGGCGATCGAAGACTGGGTACGCATCTTGGCCTGCGGATCGCCGCTGCGCGCCCGGCGCGACAGCGGGCCGTTGCAGTTCCATTGCGGGAAGCCCCCGCCGGCGGCCGAGCCGAGAACCAGGACGTGCATGGTCAGGGGGCTCCAAACAAGAGGCTGTCATGCTCGGGCTTGACCCGAGCATCCATGGGTCTTGCGGGACCGCCAGGCCCCTCGGGACAGGGGCCCGTGTCTCGCCCGCCGATGGACCCTCGGGTCAAGCCCGAGGGTGACAGGCTGGGGGAGAGATAGGGTCTTTGCCTGCTGTCGGACCGCGCCGATCGACTCTCGAAAAGCAACATCACCCGAACCTCATTCGACCCTCACGTCACCATCGGCAGCTTGAGCTCGTGCTCGCGGGCGCAGTCGATGGCGATGTCGTAGCCGGCGTCGGCGTGGCGCATGACGCCGGTCGCGGGATCGTTGTGCAGGACGCGTGCGATCCGCTGGGCCGCCGCCTCGCTGCCGTCGCAGACGATGACCATGCCGGCGTGCTGCGAGAAGCCCATGCCGACGCCGCCGCCGTGATGCAGCGAGACCCAGGTCGCGCCGCTGGCGCAGTTCAGCAGAGCGTTGAGCAGCGGCCAGTCCGAGACCGCGTCGCTGCCGTCTTGCATGGCCTCGGTCTCGCGGTTTGGGCTGGCGACCGAGCCACTATCCAGGTGATCGCGGCCGATCACCACCGGCGCCTCCAGCTCGCCACGCGCGACCATCTCGTTGAAC
>JAKSDN010000311.1 GCA_022360075.1 Kiloniellales bacterium
CCGCCGCATGCGCCGGAGATGGACCGCGAAGTGCCCCTCCGCCATGAAGCGGGCCAACACGGGCTGCACCAGGAACGAGGCGCGCGGGCCCGTCGCCAGCAACCGGTTCCGGATCGCATCGAGCAGGCGATGGGGCGCAACGAGGAAGCCAAGCCGGAACGTCGGCGACAGGACCTTGGAGAAGCTGCCCAGATAGACGACCGCTCCATGCTCATCCAGGCTCATCAAGGCCGGCAGCGGCGCGCCGGAATAGCGGAACTCGCTGTCGTAGTCGTCCTCGATCAAGAGGCCATCTGTTTCGCGGGCCCAGGACAAGAGATCAAGCCGCCGCGCCACGGGCAGCGTCATGCCCAGCGGAAACTGACGCGAGGGCGTGACAACGGCGCCTTTGGCCTCCGGCGCCAGAGCGGCCCCGCGGGCGATGTCGAACCCTTGTGGGCCCATCGGAACGGGACGCACCTTCAATCCGCCATCGACGAGCGCGAGGCCAAGCGACTTGTATCCCGGATTCTCGACCAGAACGGTATCGTCCTTGCGAAAAGCGCCGTGGGCGATCAGATCGATCGCGTCACGTGTGCCGGCGGTAACGACGATCTGCTCGGGACTGCATGCGATACCCCGCCAGGCCGCCAAATGATCGGCGATCGCGACCCGCAGCGCAGGCCAGCCGAAGGGGTCCTGATTGGTGAGCAATGTGGCGTCCGGTTGTCGCCAGATCCTATCGAATGTCCGCGACCACTGCCGATGCGGAAACAGAGACAGATCCGGCAAGGCTGTCTGAAAGGGTCGAATCGCCAGCGCTTCGGGCATCTCAAACGGCTTCTCGAGCCCGCCGCCCTGACTGTAATGCGGGCGCAGCACGGCGCCGTCGGGCAGGTCGGCCGTTACGAAGACACCCGAGCCTTGCCGCGTCTCGATGTATCCCTCGCTCAGGAGCTGATCCATCGCCGTGACAACGGTAACGCGGGAGACAGACAATTCGGCGCTGAGCTTGCGGCTTGACGGCAGCTTGCTGCTGACGGGGAGCCGCCCGTTCAGGATCAGCCGCCGCAACTGATCGGCGAGCTGGGCGTGAAGCGGTGTCTTCACCTCCCGGTCAAGCGAAACCGACAGCAGGGAAGCCTCGGCAGCCATACGTTTCGCCTGCAATCGACTTTTCTCCGCGATGCTAAATTGGACTTATATAATATCGATATATTGGCTATTTCTCCAGTCCTGTTTACAGTTTAACAGGTGGGTTCGAAGTCCTTTGACGAGCCCAAGACAATGTCTACCGAGCCTTATTCAGACCGTGTTCGCGTGCGGCGTCACCATGAACGCGGCCGCTATGACAGGGTGACAATCCACGCTGTTCTGGACGCCACGCCCATGTGCAGCGTCGGCTACATCATCAACGGCAAGCCCTATGTCACGCCCACGCTGCAATGGCGCGAAGGCGAGCATGTCTACTGGCACGGCTCTTCGGCGAGCCGCATGCTGCGCAGCGTCGATGACGCCGAGGTCTGTCTGACAGTCGCAACCTTCGACGGGTTCGTGCTCGCCCGCTCAGGCATGAATCACTCGATCAATTCGCGCTCGGCGATGCTGTTCGGAACGGCGCGGAAGGTCACGGATACCGAGAAGAAGGAACGGCACCTTCAGCGCTTCGTCGACGGCCTGTTTCCCGGCCGCTGGGATATGCTGCGCCCCATAACGCCGCAGGAGCTGAAGGCCACGACCCTGATGTTTATGCCGATCGAGGAAGCATCGGCGAAGATCCGAACCGGCCAGCCGCTTGATGATGACGACGATTATGCGCTGCCCATCTGGGGCGGTGTGCTGCCCGTGCGGATGCAGGTCCTGCAACCCGAGCCCGATCCGCGTAACCTCGAAGGCGTCGAGATGCCGGGGCACGTCTCAGCGTTTGCCTTCGGGTGATGCGGCGCTGCCAGCGCCGGCGGCCCAGCCATCAGCCGGCCACGCGATCCTGATGGGCGTCATCCCCCTCGACGCCACGGGCCTGATACTGGCCTGCTTCGGCGCGCTGCTGGCCGGCTTCACCACCGGGTTGACCGGCTTCGGCACTGGACTGGTCGCGTCAGGCGTCTGGTTTCATGTCCTGCCGTCGGCGGCGGTTCCACCGCTTGTCGCCCTGTCGTCGGTTGTCGCGCAACTGGTCGGTTTGATCGCGGTCCGCAAGGCCTTCGACTGGCGTCGCGCCTGGCCGTTCCTCGCCGGCGGCGCGGCGGGCGTACCGGTCGGCGTCGCCGCGCTTTCGGTCGTCTCACCTTTGCTGCTTCGTACCGCCATCGGCGTGTTTCTGTTGGCCTATGCGATCATTGACCTGTTCGGTCGTTCGCGGCTTGGGGTCTCCAGCCTGAGAAGCAGGCGTGCGGATGGCTGTATCGGGCTCGGCGGCGGCTTTTTGGGCGGCTTTGCCGGGCTGTCCGGCCCGCTGCCGCTCATCTGGCTGCAACTCACCGACCGCAATGCCACCGCCGACGCGCACCGCGCCATCTATCAGCCCTTCAACCTTGTAATTCTTGCGGTCGCCAGTATCGGCATGGCGATCGCCGGACAGGTCACAGCGGACGTTCTGTTGATCGCCGCCTTCTGCCTACCGGCGACACTGATCGGATCGTGGATCGGCGCGCGGCTCTACAAGCGGATCTCAGGGGAGCGCTTTCGCCGTCTGGTGCTCGGACTGTTGCTCCTGTCAGGCGCTATGCTGATCGCGCAAGCGCTAGATGGATGAGTTTTGATGTGCTCGATTGCGCACCAAGCCCAGACCAGCCAAGCACCATTCAACAAGGCCGAGCACGACCAGCGCAAGCAGGAGCATGTTCGCTCCATGGGTTGCGATCACCCAGCCCCCCAGGAACGGCGCACCATAAAGGCCGAGAAAATAGGCAAGCGGGAACACCAGAAGCGCCGGCGACGCCAGATCCTGCTGTTCGATGTTGGCGACGATGCCGTTCAACACCGAATAGGTCAGCCCATAACCCACGGCGAACAGGACCGTGGTCGCGCCATAGACAAGCGGAGATTGCGGAACCAGCACCCAGGACAGGAGCGCCGCGACCATCATACCCAGGAGTGCAAAAACCGTCGGATAAGGCGGCTGCAGGCCGATTTGCGCTGCAAGGCTCAACCGAGCCGCAACGACCGTGACCACGAAGACGGCAAAGAACAGGGCGTAGTCGACGCCGATCGCTTCGGAGATCGGTGCCTGAAAGCTCGTCAGGCAACCGAAGATGCCGCCGCCGATCGCGATCATGATGGTCGGCAGGGCGGCGCGGGTCTTCAGGACCCCGAAGAGCACCGCCGGAGTAAGGGACGCCGATCCGTAGCCGGCCGACGATCGGATTGCATGAGCAC
>JAKSDN010000739.1 GCA_022360075.1 Kiloniellales bacterium
CTAACCCGTCGGCTCCGATGTATAGCGGCGGCGCCCAGGCACCGAAGCACTGTCCGCATCACCCGGCCCGCAGCGGATCCGAACATCCTCGAGCCCGACGATTCCGGTCTCCTTCCGCCAGAACCAGAAGTGCGAAAGGCTGGTCTCGGACCCGGCGCGGATTGCGCGGCGCAGACCGAGGGCCAGCGCGGTCGAGCGGTCGGCGAAGACGACGTGGAAGGGTGCCACACTGAACTCGACGTCGTTCATCGTAGTATTGGCGACGACCAAGCGCAGGCGTTGGTCGGCGGAGAAGGGCTCGCTGGATACCCGAGTGACGAATTGGGCGCGTCCGCATTGCTGACTTTGCCAGAGCGTGCCTTCGAGGGGATGCCAGTCCGTGGCGGCGACCGCCGACGCGAAGCCGAGGCTCAGCCCGGCCAGGAGAACGGATCGAATCGCTTTCAGTTTCACCTCCTTCGTTGCGGGCGCTCGATCGCCGGCCCCCGGTGAGGGTCATGCGATCGCACTGCAACAAAAATGTCATGTTATCGTAGCGATTCCGCCACCTTACACCGCGTCGCTCGAGTGCCCAAGAGCTTGGGCACTTACCGGTGTAGTCGCGCACGCGGAGGTCGAATCCGGCCGGCTAAACCCTTGCAAACCCGCCGAATCCGTCGCATATAGCCGACTTGGCGAGATGAGGGGGGCAAGGTGCGGCGCGCCTTTTTCCGTCTGCAGCGGTCGTCCACGGCCTTCGTCCACGACGTGGTCATGGCGGCACTGTCATTCTGCCTCTCGCTGACCCTGCGCCTGGGCGAGAATACCTGGTACTACGTCAACGACAGCGTCTTCTTCGCGCTGTCGGCCTTTACCGCCGTCTGCGCGATCGTCTTCGTCTTCATGGGGCTCTATCGCGGAATCTGGCGCTACGCCTCGCTGAACGACGTCGCAACCATCGTCAAGGCGGTGACCCTGGCGCTGCTGGTCTTCCTCGCCGTCACCTTCATGGTCACCCGCCTCGAGGCGGTGCCGCGCTCGGGCCTGCTGATCAATTGGTTCGTCCTGATCTTCCTGCTCAGCGCGCCGCGCATGGCCTATCGGGTGATCAAGGACCACAGCGTCCGTCATCTGCTGGAGCGCAGCCTGCCGGGCCGCGTGCCAGTGCTGGTGATCGGCGTCGACGACAACGCCGAGGTCTTCATCCGCGAGATGGCGCGCGATGTCGACGCGCCCTACGAAGTTCTGGGGCTGGTCGGCGCGAGCGACAGCCGGACCGGACGGCAGATCCGCGGCGTCCCCGTACTGGGCTCCGTGGACGAGCTGCCCAAGGTGCTGCGCGAGGTGGCGGCGCGCGGCCGCACGGCCCAGCGCCTGATCCTGACCCGGCCGCTGGCGCGCGAGGCCATGGAGCGCCTGCTCGACCTGGCCGATGCGCGCGGCATGACGATCGCGCAGATGCCGCGCCTCACCGACTTCCATAGCAGCCGGGCCGACAGCGAAGGCGAGGCCATCGAGCTGCGCCCTGTCGCGATCGAAGACCTATTGGGCCGCACCCAGACCAAGCTCGACCGCGGCGTCATGCGCCGCCTGATCGAGGGCCGCCGGATCCTGGTCACGGGCGCCGGCGGCTCGATCGGGGCCGAGCTGGTGCGCCAGATCGCGACGCTGCGGCCGACCGAGATCGCCCTGCTCGACAACGCGGAGTACAACCTCTACGCCATCGACCTGGAGCTGAGCGAGAACCACCCGGAACTGGAGCGCCGCGCGATCCTCGCCGACGTGCGCGACCGCTTGCGGCTCTGGCAGGTGATGCGCGACGTCGAGCCGCACCTCGTCTTCCACGCCGCCGCGCTCAAGCACGTGCCGATGGTCGAGGCCAACCCGGTGGAGGGCGTGCTGACCAACGTGATCGGCACGCGCAACGTCGCCGACGCCTGCCTCGAGGCCGGCGTGACGGCGATGGTGCTGATCTCGACCGACAAGGCGATCAATCCGCCGAACGTCATGGGCGCGACCAAGCGTCTGGCCGAGACCTATTGCCAGGCGCTCGACCTGGCCGAGCACGAGCGCGCCAAGCGCCAGCCCGGCAAGGCCACGCGCTTCGTCACGCTGCGCTTCGGCAACGTCCTGGGCTCGACCGGCTCGGTGGTGCCGCTGTTCCAGCGCCAGCTTGCCGCCGGCGGGCCGCTCACCGTGACCCACCCCGAGGTCAAGCGCTACTTCATGACCATCAGCGAGGCCGTCGAGCTGGTCCTGGAGGGTGCGGCGCACAGCATCGAGGAGGCGGTCGACGACGCCGGCAAGATTTACGTCCTCGACATGGGCGAGCCGGTCAAGATCGACGACTTGGCGCGCCAGATGATCCGCCTGGCCGGCATGCGCCCGGACCGCGACATCGAGATCGTCTACAGCGGTCTTCGCCCCGGCGAAAAGCTCTCCGAAGAGCTGTTCTACGACCACGAGCCGATGCTGCAGACGCCCCATCCGGGCCTCAAGCTGGCAGCCCCGCGCACCTCCAACCTGGAGCTGCTCAGCCGTGGCCTCGACGAGCTGGCCGAGAAGGCGGAGAAGCGGCGGCGGGTCGAGGTGCTGGCCCTGCTGCGCCGCCTGGTGCCCGAGTACCGCGACCCCTACGGCGGCCGGGGCGAGGTCGCCGAACTCACCGGTGGCTAAGACCCACACCATGGTCGTGCCGCCGCCTCTTTCCCTCTTCCTCGCGGCTTGACGAACCTTGGCCAAGCCAGCAAAACCCGCACGAAGCACCATGTCCGAACCGCATCCCAAAGCAACCGACCTCGAACCAGCCGCCGACACTGCCCAGATCGGCCGCGCGTTGATCTCGGTCTCCGACAAAAGCGGTCTGGAGACTCTGGTCCAGGGGCTGGCGCGCCATGGCGTGGCGGTGCTCTCGACCGGCGGCTCGGCCAAGGCGATCGAGGCCGCCGGCCTGCCAGTGACCGAGGTCTCGGCCCACACCGGCTTCCCGGAGATCATGGACGGGCGGGTCAAGACCCTGCATCCCAAGATCCATGGCGGCATCCTCGGGCGCCGCGACCTGGAAAGCCACCGCGATGCCATGACCGCGCAGAAGATCGCGCCGATCGATCTGGTCGTCGTCAACCTCTATCCCTTTCGCGAGACCGTGGCGGCGGGTGCCGACGCCCCGACCTGCATCGAGAACATCGATATCGGCGGTCCGGCCCTGATACGGGCCGCGGCCAAGAACCACGCCTTCGTGACCGTGGTCACCGATCCCGCCGACTATGAGGCGCTGCTCGAAGAGATGGACGCCCAGGAGGGTGCCACCACGCTCGCCTTGCGCCAGCGCCTCGCGGCCGCGGCCTACGCCCACACCGCCGCCTACGACGCTGCCGTCTCGGGCTGGATGGCGGCGCAACTGGAGCAGCCCTTCCCGCCGTTGCTGTCCCTTTCGGGCCGCCGTGCCGAGGTGCTGCGCTACGGCGAGAACCCGCATCAGCAGGCGGCCTTCTACCGGATCGACGCCGGGCCGCTGGAGCCGCGCGCCGGCATCGCCGCGGCCGAGCAGCTTCAAGGCAAGGCGCTCAGCTACAACAACCTGAACGACACCGATGCCGCCTTCGAACTGGTCTGCGAGTTCGAGCGCCCGGCCGTGGCCATCATCAAGCACGCCAATCCCTGCGGCGTTGCGATTGCCGATTCTCCGGCCGAGGCCTACCGGCGGGCCTTGGCCTGCGATCCAGTCAGCGCCTTCGGCGGCATCGTCGCGCTGAACCGCCCGCTCGACGGCGCCACCGCCGCCGAGATCGCCAAGATCTTCGTCGAGGTGATCATCGCGCCGGAGGCTGAGGCCGAGGCGCGAGAGATCCTGGCCGAGAAGCCGAACCTGCGGCTCCTGGTGACCGGCGCGCTGCCGGAGCCGGGCGCGCCCGGCATGACCCTCAAGGCACTGGCCGGCGGCTTCCTGCTGCAGAGCCGCGACGACGGCCACGTCGGCCTGGGCGAGCTCGAGGTGGTCACCAAGCGCACACCCAGCGCGGCAGAGATGGCCGACCTGGTCTTCGCCTTCCGGGTCGCCAAGCACGTCAAGTCGAACGCCATCGTCTACGCCAAGGCGGGTGCCACGGTCGGCATCGGCGCCGGCCAGCTGAGTCGGGTCGATTCCGCGCGCATCGCCGCGATCAAGGCGCGCGAAGCCGGCACCGCGGCGGGCGAGAGCGAGGTTCGCACCGACGGCTCCGTCGTCGCCTCCGATGCCTTCTTCCCCTTCGCCGATGGCCTGCTGACCGCCGCCGAAGCGGGTGCCACGGCCGTCATTCAGCCCGGCGGCTCGGTGCGCGACGACGAGGTCATCGCCGCCGCCAAC
>JAKSDN010000841.1 GCA_022360075.1 Kiloniellales bacterium
CGGCCGTTTTCAAGGATGTAGGCCCGCGACGCGATCTCGAGCGACTGTACGACGTTCTGTTCGACGAGCATGATGGTCAGGCCGCGTTCGGCCAGCCGCTTGATCAACGCGAACATCTCCTCGACCAAGAGCGGCGAGAGGCCGAGGGACGGTTCATCGAGGATCAGGAGCCTGGGCTCGCTCATCAAGCCGCGGCCGATGGCGAGCATCTGCTGCTCGCCGCCCGAAAGCGTGCCCGCCAGTTGCCGGCGCCTCTCCTCGAGCCTCGGAAAGGTCTCGTAGACCTCCTTCATGAGCGCGGCGCGGCGGTCGCGCGAACCCCTATAACCGCCCAGCTCAAGGTTCTCCTCGATTGTCAGGTTGGGAAAGATCCGCCTGCCTTCGGGCACATGGACGAGCCCCGCCGCGACGATGGCGGCAGACGACTGAGACTGTATCTCACGGCCCGCCAAGGAAATCGTGCCCGACCACAGGCGAATGACACCCGAAATCGCCATATTCAGGGTCGTCTTGCCGACTCCGTTGGAGCCCAGGACCGCGACGATCTCGCCCTCGGCCACATCCAGATCGACGCCGCGCAGCACTTCGGTTCCCCCGTATCCGGCACGCGCGTCTCTCAACTCGAGGATGGGCTTGCCCGCCTCCGGCGGCCGCGGCGCGCCGGCGGCCCGCGCCGACCCGGTCGCGCCCGAGCCGAGATAGGCTTCGATGACGTGCGGGTTCTCGCAAACCTCGGCCGGCGCGCCCTCGGCGATCATCTCACCATGCGCCAGCACGTAGACGTTTTCGCAGAGGTTCATCACGGCCTGCATGATGTGCTCGATCATCAGGATCGTGATGCCCGTGTCCCGGATGGCGCGGATCATGGGAATGATGTCACGGATCTCGGACGGGTTGAGCCCTGACAGCACCTCGTCGAGCAACAGGAGCTTGGGCCGGGTTGCCAGGGCGCGGGCGAGCTCCAAACGCTTGCGCCCAACCACCGTCAGGCCGCCGGCGGGCTGCTTGAGCAAATGCTCGATGCCGAGCGTCCTGCCGACCTCGTCGGCGTAGGCCATCGCGTCGGCGCGCCGAGGCGTATGGGCATAGACGCCGACGGCGATGTTCTCGCGCACGGACAGACCGGCGAAGGGCTGCATGATCTGAAACGTGCGGGCCATGCCGAGTGATGCCCGCTCGTGCGGCGCCAGCGCGGTGACATCCCGCCCGGCGAACTGGACCGTCCCAGAGTCGATGGGCAGAAACCCGGCAGCCATCGCGAAAAGGGTGGTCTTGCCCGCCCCGTTCGGCCCGATCAGGCCGGTGATCGAGCCTTCCGGCACCGACAGCGTGGCATCCTTGACCGCCACCAAGGCGCCGAAGCGCTTGGTGAGCCGCTCGACGTGGAGAATCACCGGCCCTCCCCCACGCGCGCCGCCGCAACCGGCTGGCCCCGCTTCTCGGACATCCTGCGCCGGACGGCGACGATCAGGCGCTCGACCAGGCCATGCAGGCCTTTCGGGGCGAAGGCCACGGTAAGCACCAGGACCCCGCCGAAAACGACGAGGTCGATACCGGGAATGTCGCCCGACAGCTCCTTGGTGAACTCGCCCAGCCCCAGCAGGGCGACGGCACCGATCAAGGGGCCGAAAACCGTCCCGAGGCCGCCGACGATCGCCGCGAACAGGGCCTTGACCGAAATCCACGCGCCATAGGCGATGCTCGCGTCGATGAACAGGAAGTTCTGGGCATAGAGCACGCCGGCGAGAGCCGTCACGCCCGCCGACAGGGTGATGGCGCGCAAGCGGATCTTCAGGACATCGATGCAGAGCGCCTGCGCCGCCTGATCGTTCTCGCGCACGGCCGCCAGATAGGCGCCGAACTTCGAGCGCTCGAACCAGCGGGTCAGGAGCAGCGCCAGCACCACGCACACGACCGCCACGATCACGAAGTAGCGCCGGTCCTGAAACTGAAGATTGGCCAGGCCGTAATCGATGTCGATCACCAGGCCGGCCGCGCCGCCGGTGAATCCGGCGCTGTTGGCCAGGATGCGCAGCACCTCGGCGAAGGCCAACGTGATCAGCGCAAAGTAGGACCCCTTCAAGCCCGAGCGGAAGCTCAGAAAGCCGATAACGTAGCCGACGAGCGCACCGAGTAGAACGCCGCACAGCAGCCCGATCCAGGCATTGAAGCCGAAGCTCATCTGCAAGATGGCGGTGGTGTAGGCGCCGGTGCCGAAGAAGGCGGCATGGCCGAACGAGGCCAAGCCGCCATAGCCGCCCAGGATGTTCCAGCCTTGGGCGGCGAGGGTGATGATCATCATGAAGATGAGCAGGTTCACCGTCGCGCCGGCTATGCCCAGGAACGGCAGGGCGGCGACCGGCAGCATCACCAGCAGGATCAGGAGGTAGTCCTTGACGGTCATGCCCGCGCTCCAAACAGGCCCGTCGGCCTGAACAGCAGGACCAGGATGAAGATCGCGAAGATGCCGATCTGCCCGAGACTGTCGCCGAGGAACAACGAGGTCGCCGCCTCGACCACGCCGATGAACAGCGCGCCGATGAGCGCCCCCGTCACCGATCCCATGCCGCCGAGAACGACGATGGTGAAGGCGACCAGCACGAAGGCGGCGCCGGTCTGCGGGTTCACGTAGAAGACCGGCATCAGCAGGCCGGCGGCAACGGCAAGGCAAGCCGTGCCGAGCGCGAAGGTCACCGCATAGATGTGGGCGACGTCGATGCCGACGAGGTTCGCGCCCAGCTTCTCCTTGGCGACGGCGCGGATGGCCTTGCCCGTGTCCGTGCGGTGCATGATCAGCCAAAGGACGGCCGCCGTCACAACGGCCACGATCAGGCCGACCGCGCGCGGCAACGACAGCAGCAGAGGCCCGACCTCCAAGACGGAGAACGCGTAATCGGTCGCAATCGTCCGGGTGTCGGATCTGAAGACGGCCAGAAGGCCGTTTTCGATCGCGATCGACAGGCCGAGCGTGACCAGCAGGATCGAGTTGTCGTTGCCGTGCCCGGCGGGCCCTATGATCAGCCGCTGCACGGCATATCCGAGGCCGAACATGATCGGCGTCATGAGCAGGATGCCCACGTAGGGGTCGACGCCGACATGGGTCCACAGCAGCCAGATCCCGAACATGGAGATGGTCAGGAAGGCCCCGTGGGAGAAGTTGACGATGTGCAGAACGCCGTAGATCAGCGTGAGCCCGAGGGCGATCAGAGCGTAGACCGCGCCGAGCATGAGCCCATTGATCAAGGCCTCGGCGATGATGGGAATCGGATACATCGAGGCTCCCCCTGCACGCCCTGCAGCGGTGAGACGAACGCTCTAGAGCGTCTTGCGTCTCGTTTGAGTTAACACCGGCCCAAGCCCCGACCCGACCACCCGCAGCATATCAGACTTGGATGGCAGGGCGGAGGCGTGGGCCGGTGCAGCACATTCGCACAACGCTCTCGTCAGCCTGCGCTCTCGGGAAAGGGCGGAGCGCTTGCCGCGCCCCGCCATACGATCTCAGGTGACGGGGAAGACCGGCTCCGCTTCGGCCATCTCCGTCGGGTAGATCACTTTGATTTCCCCGTTCTGGACTTGCGTGTTCAACGGCAAGGCATTGATATTCTGGCCATTCTCGCCGAACTTCGTCTTGCCGTAGGGCATCACGCCGCTGTCGAACTCCTGCGTCTTGAGCACGTCGAGTAGGGCCGCGCGGTCGCGGCTCGCCGCCTTCTCGATGGCCTGGGCGACGACATGGATGAGCGCGTGGTTCGTCGGCGTGTTGTAGGCGTAGAAGCTGCCGGCGTCGGCGACCACCTGCTTCAGCTTCTGCGTGACCGGATGCTGCGGTATGCCCCAGTGGTTGCAGTCCATGACCCCTTCGGCGGCCTCGGGATACTCGCTGACGAAACGATAGGACGAGGCGGCGCCGCCGAAGACGGCGTAGACGCCCTTCGGCCTGACGCGCTGCTGCAGCAGGGTCCGGGCGAAGAGAACGAACTCGTTGTAGTAGTGAGAGGGAACGATGAGGTCCGGCTGCAAGGATCGCAAGCGCAGCACCACGTTGCCCATGTCGCGCGCGGGCGTCGGATGGGGGATCGTCTCGACGATCTCGAAGCCCAGCGGCGGCAGCTCCTTCTGCATCAATTCGGCCAGGCCCGAGCCGAAGAGGCCGTCTTCGTGCACCAGCGCAACCGTCACCGCCTTGTCTTCGGCGGCATCGTTGAGCTTCTTCAGATTCGCGACCGCGACCTTGGTGGCGATCGAGAAGCTGGGACCGAAGCGGAACGTGTTGGTCAGGCCGCGCTCGGTGATCGCATTGGAAACCGCGGTATCGACGAGAAACGGCAGATCGTAACGCGCCGCGGCCTGGCTCGCCGTCAAGGAGATGCTGGAGGCGAACCCGCCCGTCACCGCGACGACGCCCTCGGCCTGAAGATCCTCGGTCACCTGCGCGCCGGCTTCCGCGTTCGACTGGCTGTCGCCCACGACGAGCTCGATCGGCGCGCCACCCAGGGACTTGATGCCGCCGGCGGCATTGATCTCGTCAACCGCCACCTGGGCGCCGAGCCGCGCCAGGATGCCGTCCTGTGCAAAAAATCCACTGATGGGCTGCAAGAGCCCGATCTTCACCGGTGCAGCCTGTGCCCTCAGAACGGCAGGCGCCGCCATCACGCCCAGAGCTGCGACACCACCTCCCAAAACGGTACGGCGCGTCACTTGCGCTGTTTGCTTTTTCATCATGTCACCTTCTTCTTTCGGTTTGTGCGCGATGCTCGCGCGGGCTTCTTCCGGTCTGCGCGCGATGCTCGCGCGGGTTTGGAGCTCCACTTCCTGTTGTCGGCGCTCCAGTAGCGGGCACCGCGACCACCGGTGCGAACGAGATCCATGTGGAGGCTGTAGCGGTCCGGCCGGTAGCGGGCCTCCAGGTACTGAAGGCCTTCGCCCTGACCACCGAAGACCACGCGGGTGAGCGCGATCAGCGGCGATCCCACATCCATGTCCAGGTGTTCGGCGATCTCCGGCCCCGCCAGACTCGCGCTGATCTCCTGGCTGGCGCTGCGTGCCTTCAGGCCGGAGCGCTCGAGCAGCTCCAGCAGCGGGCCCCGAGCCATGTCGTCACGGCTGTACAGCCGCCCGATGCGCTCGGGCACCTGGGCGGTCAGGTGAGAGAAGGGCGCGCCGTCGACGAGCCTGACGCGCACCGAGCGCTGCACACGCTCATCGCTTTCCAGGCCCAGTGCCTCGCGCACCAGCGGATCGGGCTCGATGTAGCCGAAGTCGACCATCCGCACGTCGGTCTCGCGCCCCATCTCCTTCAGATGGGAGAAGACGTTCGACACGTCCGCGATGGCGGCGCGCATTTTCGGCCCGCGGTCCCGCACGAAGGTGCCCGCCCCGGCGCGCTTCTCGACGAGATTGTCGTTGACCAGGCCCTCGAGCGCCCGCCGCACGGTCACTCTGGAAACCTGATACTGCTCCGTGAGCGCAGCTTCGCCCGGCAACCTTTCGCCGGCACCGAAGGCACCGGTGATGATCTGATCCCGTAGCAGGAGATACACCATCTGCGCTTTCAACGGCTTGCTGAGATGTCCCATGGAAGAATCATATCTGGTATGAATTAGGGATCAACACCTGTATTATAAGTAATATAGGTCGAGAGATCCAGTGTCACGGAAACGCGCCGACCAGCCCGCCAGAGGAGGCCAGCGTGAGCGAAAAATTTCCACATGTAATCAACCCGTTAGAAGTTGGACCGGTGACCTTGCGCAACCGCATCATCGTGCCGGCGCACACCACCAACTACGGCGAGAACCACCTGCCGAGCGACCGACACTTGAACTACCATGTCGCGCGAGCACGCGGAGGTGTCGGCGCGATCATCTTCGAATCGATCCGCGTCACGAAGAACTCGCTCGGCCGGCCCCAGGCGGTGCAAGGCTTCGACCCGGCCTGCATCGAGCCGTTCCGCAAGATCACCCGCGCCGTCACGGCGGAAGGCGCGCGCATCTTCGGCCAGATCATCCATCTGGGCCGGCACATCGAAGGCGACTTCGAGCGCACCGTGTCGTGGAGTGCCTCCGCCCTGCCCTGGTCGTCGTCGGCGCTGCCCCCCAGGCCGATGGACGAATACGACATGGCGGAGGTCATCGAGGGTCATGTCAGCACGGCCCGCAACCTCGTCGAGGCCGGCTTCGACGGCATCGAGCTGCAGATGGCCCACGGCCACCTGCTGCAGCAGTTCATCTCGCCGCTGTCCAACAAGCGCGAGGACCGGTACGGCGGCAGCCTCGAGAACCGGCTGCGCTTTCCGATCGCCGTGCTCCAAGCCGTGCGCGGCGCCGTCGGCGGGGACTTCTGTCTCGGCGTGCGGCTCTCGGGCAGCGAGTACATCGAAGGCGGACTGGAGATCGAGGAAGCGGAGGAAGCGGCGGTCCGGCTCGCCGAGAGCGCCAAGATCGACTTCTTCAACATCAGCCACGCCGCCTACCACGGCAGCTACTCGCTCGCCACGCAGATGGCCGACATGGCCATGGACCCCCAGCCCTTCCGGAGCCTACCCACCCGCATCCGCGCGCGCCTGCGCGAGGCCGGTTTCACCGCCCCGGTGTTCGCGGTCTGCCGCTTCACCTCCCTCGAAGAGGCCGACGACGCGATCGCCAAGGGTGTGGCCGACGCCATCGGCATGGCGCGCGCGCACCTGGCCGAGCCCGAGATCGTGAAAAAAACGCTCGAGGGCCGTGCCGACGAGATCCGGCCCTGCATCGCCTGCAACCAGGGATGCGCCGCGATGCTCGAGCGCAACTTGCCGCTTCGCTGCCTGGTCAATCCCATGGCCGGCGTCGAGGCAACCTGGGCGCCCCCGTCGGCGGTGAAGACGGCCCAAGCCCGTCAAGTCCTCGTCATCGGCGCCGGTCCCGCCGGGCTCGAGGCCGCGCGCACGGCGGCGGAGCTCGGCCACCATGTCACCCTCTGGGAAGCCGGCGAGCAGGCGGGCGGCGCCTTGCACTGGACCCGGCAAATGCCCAAGCGTACGGCCTTCTCCAAGTTCCTCGACCACCAGATGGCCGCTTTGCGGCGGCTTCGGATCGAGCCGGTCTACGGCCGGAAAGCGGATGCGGGCGCCATCCGCGACCAGGGCGCGGACCACGTCATACTCGCGACCGGCGCCGACGAGACCCGCCTGGAACTTGCCGGCGGCGGCAGCGTGACGACCGTCACCGAAGCCTTGCGCGACCCCGCTGCGCTCGGCGACAGCGTGGCGTTCGTCGAGCTGACCGGCGAGTGGACGGCGCTTTCGGTCATCGAGCACCTGGCGGATCTCGGCAAGTCGGTGACCGTGTTCATCGAGCCGGCGGCCTTTGCCTGGCGCACGACCATCTATTCGACACTGGCCAACACGAAGCGACTGCGCGAACGCGGCGTGCGCCTGCGCCCCCTGCATCGTGTGCTGGCGTGGGACGGGCAGGCCGTGACCGTCGAGGATCTCTCCTCCGGCGAGCAAGAGGTCCGTCAAGGCTTTAGCGGCCTCGTCGCGGCGACGCA
>JAKSDN010000073.1 GCA_022360075.1 Kiloniellales bacterium
GCAAGCGAGCCGGCGAGACGCTGCACTGAGTGCTGCTGGCCGCGTTCAGGCGCAGGCTGAAAGGTTGCTCGGGGAGTTTACCGAGGCTTTCGATCCCTGCGCGACGTTCCGCCGTGTGTTCCACCAGGCCTTCGGTCGCGTTGGTGATCAGCAGGAAAGGTTGAGGGTAATTGGCGGTCTTTGGCCTGACGGGTCGCTGTGCGGATCTCCGGCGCTGCCCAAAAATCGCCGTCGGCTCGACCGAACTCGCAACAATGTTCTTGTAATCCCTTGTCAAATGACAGGTGTGAGATGCTTTGAAGGTAGCTAGGCTCACGGCAAAGTAGGACTCAAGATCAAAGTTAGTGAGTCGAGATTTGAGTGCGGCCCCCCCCTTTGTCTTTCTTGGAACCTATAGCAATGAAACTGAATCAAGGAAGAGCGAAGTTCGAGGAGCACGAGATCGAAGTATTTGCGCCTCTCTGGCTTGCCATCTCGTCTGGTGACACGGACCTCGTTGAACGGCGCCGGAACCTAGCGCAAAGGTTGCTCCGGGCCGACGAGGTCGGCCTAATGGAAGGCACGGAACCCCTCTCAAAAGAGCTGGAGCCGTTCAGCGACGCAGTCAAAGAAGGAGCTTTGGCCTGTAGGCCAGATCTGACAACAGAGTTTCTGAAGGATTTCGTATTTTTTGTACTGAATGCTGAAGAGGAAGATCTCGATCGCGCAAAGAGCTCCTAATCCTGATACTCGTTTGACGCTCTCCGAATCTATGGTTCTAATTCAAAGAGAAAGTGGGAATGGCTGATCCCCTGTCATCGGATTTCCAACTGTCCGAGAACACTTCTTTGCCTCCTGCGACGCCTGGCATCGTGCCTTTCGACTGGCCTTCGGCCGCGCGCCGATGGCGTTCAGGAACAACTCTTGAATGAAAGCCGTGCCGGCCGGAGGCTCAGGCTTGCGAGCGCCGCCGCGAGCAGCAGCAGGGCCATACTGACGCGGGTGACGGCGGCATAGCCGAGAGCCTCGTAGATCAGGCCCAGGCCGCCGGTGCCGAGGGTGAAACCCAGATAGGTGACGGCGCTGTTGAGCGCCATGGCCATGCCGCGGAAGCCTCCGGCGGCCTCGGTCATGACCGTGGTCTGCAGGGTGAGCGCGGCGCTCTGGGCGACGCCCAGCGGCAGCATCAGGAGGCAGAGCCAGAGCGCCTGCTGAGCGGCGCCGAACAGGGCGAGATAGACGCCGGCGAGGGCGATCAGGCTCCAGAGATAGAGCCGCGGCTTCTCGAAGCGGTCGAACAGCGGCCCGGAGAGGTTGGAGATCAGAAAGCCGCCGCCGTAGGCCAGCACCAGCAGGCCGGCGAGCGTGCTGGCGCCGCCGGTCAGCGCGCGCGTGTGGTCCCCGACATAGGCGTAGACGCCGTAGAAGCCGGCCATCATGAGCAAATTGCTCGCCAGCCCAGCGCGCACCGTCGGGCTCGCGAGCAGGCTGGCCAGGGCGTGATGCGCTCGCGGCGCCTCGGCAGCCCGTTGCGGCGCGGCGCCGACGGCAATCCGATAGAGCGGCGGCGCAAGGGCGATGGCCAGCGCCGCCAACGCGGCGAAGCTGGCGCGCCAGCCGAAGACCTCGCCAAACGCCGCGGTCAGCGGCACGCCGAGAATCAGCGCCGCGGCCCAGCCTGCCAGCACCCGCGCCATGGCACGGCCGCGTCGCTCCCAGGCGCTGCGGTCGCCGACCACGGCATAGCTCGCCGGCAAAGCCAGGCCGGCGCCGATGCCGCAAAGCGCCTGGCCCGCGCTCAGCGCGAGGATGTGCGGCGCCAGCGCGCAAACCAGCGCGCCGAGCGCGAAAACGGCCATGGCCGTGCAAAGGGTGAGTCCGCGCGGCAATCGATCGGCCCAGGGCGCAAGCCCGAGCGAAGCCAAGCCGGTTGTCACCCCGTAGACCGCGACCGAGCCACCAACCGCGGCCGGCGAGACGCCGAGCGCGCCCGCCACGTCGGTCAGCAGCGGCGACATCATCATCGCCTGGGTGCCGACGACGGCGATGGTCCCGGCAAGGGCCAAGACTTCCACGAGGCTCATGCCGACGTCCGGCGTCGTTGTCAGATGCGAGGACATGGGCGAACATCATTCTTTCAAGCCGATGCGTTTCTAAGGATCTAAGGTCTTGTGGGTTATGAGTTGAATGAAATTCTGAGATTTTGTAGAAAAAACGAACTACATTCAGATGGTTGCACGACGGCGTGGACGTATGGACCCCACCGACCGAAAGCTGTTAGCCCTGCTGAAGGAAAACGCGGCCCAGCGCTACGCCGATCTCTCCGAGCGGCTGCATCTCTCCGTGCCGGCGATCCACGAGCGCGTGAAGAAGCTGCGTGCCCGCGGCGTGATCCGGCGAACCACGGTCGAGCTTGATCCCGTGTCCGTCGGCCTGCCGCTCTGCGCCTTCGTCCACGTCGACCCCGGCGACACCTGGGGACCGATCGCCCAGGAGGCTCTGCGCGCCATGCCCGAGATCGAAGAGGTGCACAGCGTCACCGGTGACACAGGCTTGATCCTCAAAGTCCGCACCGCCGGACCGGAAGCGCTGGAGAGCCTGCTGCACCGCCTCTACGGCATCGAGGGCATCCAGCGCACCAAGACCTACACGGTTCTGCGCAGCTACTTCGAGCGCGGGCCGGACCCGATGCTGGCGGGGGAGGGAGACACGAAGAAACTTCGTAGGGCGGATTAGCGAAGCGTAATCCGCCCTACGTGGCGGGGCCTTAGCATATCCATCCGGCGCAATACGCTTGCGCTCTTGCGCCCTACGCGGCGGCTTCGCGTTCAATCCAGTGGCGGCACCTCGTCGTCGAAGTCGGCGGCACTGATCTCGCGACCGAAGAACGCCTCGATCTCCGCGATCGCCGCGGCGAGCCCGCATTTCCGCACGGTGATGTCCTCCGGAAAGGCGCCCATCAGCCGCGAGGGCATCATGGGGTCGAGCAGGACGAAGACGCCGCGGTCGTCGGCCCGGCGGATCAGGCGGCCGTAGGC
>JAKSDN010000383.1 GCA_022360075.1 Kiloniellales bacterium
GCTGGCGCTCGGCGGCGGCTGCGAAATCCTGATGCACGCCGACGCGGTCCAGGCCCATGCCGAGAGCTACGTCGGCCTTGTCGAGGTCGGGGTCGGCGTGGTGCCGGCCTGGGGCGGCTGCAAGGAGCTGCTGGCCCGCCTGGCCGCCGATCCGAAGCGCCCGCAGGGGCCCATGCCGCCGGTGACGCAAGCCTTCCAGACCATCGGCCTCGCCGACGTGGCGAAGTCGGCCTTCGAGGCGCGCGAGAAGGGCTTCCTGCGGCCGGGCGACGGCATCACCTTCAACCGCGAGCGCTTGCTAGCCGACGCCAAGGCCAAGGCGCTCGAACTCGCCGAGCGCTACCAGCCGCCCGAGCCGATCGAGCTGGCATTGCCGGGGCCGGCCGGCAAGGCGTCGCTGCGCCGCGCGGTATGCGACCTCCGCGCCAAGGGCGTGGCGACGGCCCACGACGAAGTGGTCGCCGAGGCCCTGGCCGAAGTCCTGAGCGGCGGCTCTGAGGCCGATCACACCGAGCCGCTCAGCGAAGACCAAGTGCTGGCGCTCGAGCGCGCCGCTTTCATGAGCCTGGTCAAGACCGAGGCGACGCTCGCGCGCATGGAGCACACGCTCGAGACTGGCAAGCCGCTGCGCAATTAGGACCGAAACCATGGTGACCTACAACGCGCCGCTCGACGACATCCGCTTCCTGCTGCACGAGCTGCACGACTACGAGAGGACGGTCGGCGGCCTGCCCGGCTACGAGGAGGCAACGCGCGATCTGCTCGACGCGGTGCTCGAGGAGGGCGCCAAGTTCTGCATCAACGAGCTGCTGCCGCTCAACCGCTCCGGTGACGAAGAGGGCTGCACGCTGGAGAACGGCGTCGTGCGCACGCCCAAGGGCTTCAAGGAAGCCTACGATGCCTTCGCCGGCGCCGGCTGGACCGGGCTCGCCGGCGATCCGGCCTACGGCGGTCAGGGCCTGCCCAAGACCCTGCAGTTCGCGCTCGACGAGCTGGTCTGCTCGAGCAACCTCAGCTTCGGCATGTACCCGGGCCTCAGCCGCGGCGCCTACGAGGCGCTGGCCCTGCACGGGACCGAAGAGCAGAAGCAGCGCTATCTGCCGCGGCTGACCGACGGCACCTGGTCCGGCACCATGTGCCTGACCGAGCCGCATTGCGGCACCGACCTCGGCTTGATTCGCACCAAGGCTGAGCCGAACGGCGCCGACGGCTTCAAGATCACCGGCACCAAGATCTTCATCTCCGCCGGCGAGCACGATCTCACCGAGAACATCCTGCATCTGGTCCTGGCCAAGCTGCCCGACGCGCCGCCGGGCACCAAGGGCATCTCGATGTTCATCGTGCCCAAGTGGCTGGTGAAGGGCGACGGCTCGCTGGGCGCGCGCAACGGCGTCGCCTGCGGCTCGATCGAGCACAAGATGGGCATCCGGGCCTCGGCCACCTGCGTGATGCATTTCGAAGAGGCCGAAGGCCACCTGGTCGGCGCGCCGCACAGCGGCATGCGCACCATGTTCACGATGATGAACGCGGCGCGTCTTGCCGTCGGCATCCAGGGCCTGGGCCTGGCCGAGACCGCCTACCAATCGGCCGTGGCCTACGCCAAGGAGCGCCTGCAGGGCCGCGCGCTCTCCGGTACCAAGGCGCCGGAGCGGCCGGCCGATCCGATCATCGTGCATCCCGACGTGCGCAAGAACCTGCTCACCATGCGCGCCTACAACGAGGGTGCCCGGGCGCTGGCGATCTGGATCGGCATGGCGCTGGACGTCGCCGAGCGGCACCCCGATCCGGCGCGGCGCCGGGAGGCCGACGACCTGGTCGCGCTGATGACGCCGATCATCAAGGCCTGCTTCACCGACCTCGGCACGGAGGTGACCAACCTCGGCGTGCAGGTCTTCGGCGGCCACGGCTACATCTGCGAGACCGGCATGGAGCAGCTCGTCCGCGATGCCCGCATCGCCCAGATCTACGAGGGCGCGAACGGCATCCAGGCGCTCGACCTGGTCGGCCGCAAGCTGCCCGAGCATATGGGCCGTTCGCTGCGGCAGTTCTGCCACCCCGTCGACGCCTTCATTCAGGAGAACATGGCCGATCCCGCTCTGAAGGATTTCGTCATGCCGCTCGCCAAAGCGTTTGCCCGCTTCCAGCAGGCGACCGCGCATGTGGCGCAGGCCGGCCTGAAGAACCCGGACGAGGCCGGCGCCGCGTCGAGCGATTACTTGCGCATGTTCGCGCTGGTCGCGCTCGGCTTCATGTGGGCGCAGATCGCCAAGGTCGCGAACGAGAAGATCGCGCAAGCCAACGGCGATGCCGGCTTCTACGAGAACAAGCTGAAGACCGCGCGCTTCTTTATGGCCCGCATGCTGCCCGACACGTCGAGTCTGCTGTCGAAGGTGACGTCGGGCGCCGAGACCATGATGGCGCTCGACGCCGACGCGTTCTGAGTAAGGGAGTCGTTCGTCATGACCGTTATGCCGCGCACGCTGTTCAGCGACGAGCATCAGATGTTCCGCGACCAGGTCCGGCGTTTTGCCGAGACCGAGATCGCGCCGCATCACGACGAA
>JAKSDN010001239.1 GCA_022360075.1 Kiloniellales bacterium
AGAGCAAGAGCTTTAGCCTCGCACACACCAACACATGTCATTGCCGGGCGGGCGAAGCCCGTGCGCTTCGCGCTCCCGGCAATCGATCGAAGTCCGAGACCGAGACGTCGAAAGCTCGAGTCCGGGACATCGATGGACCCTCGGGTCAAGCCCGAGGGCGACAGTGCAAAAGGTTGTCGAGAGCCAACTCATTGAACGACAGTCTTCGCTTTCCGCACTGGCATTCAGGCCGCTTGCTTGAACACCATGGCCATGGTCGCGCCGAGTTCGGAGGGATTGGGTGCCACGGTGACGCCGGCCTCGCGCAGGATCTCGACTTTCTCGTGCGCGCTCTCGCCGAAGGCGGAGATGATGGCGCCGGCATGGCCCATGCGCCGGCCCTTGGGCGCGCTCAAGCCCGCAACATAGGCGACGACCGGCTTGGTCATCGCCTCGCGAATGAAGGCCGCGGCCTCGGCTTCCTGCGGGCCGCCGATCTCGCCGATCATCATGACGGCGTCGGTCTGCGGATCGGCTTCGAAGAGCGCGAGAACGTCCTTGAAGGAACTGCCGTTGACCGGATCGCCGCCGATGCCGACGCTGGTCGACACGCCGATGCCGAGCGCCTGCATCTGTGAGGCGGCCTCATAGCCGAGCGTGCCCGAGCGGCCGACGATGCCGACCCGGCCGGGCATGTAGATGTGCCCGGGCATGATACCCATCATGGCCTGGCCAGGGCTGATCACACCGGCGCAGTTCGGGCCGATCAGGCGCATGCGCCGCGCCTTGCGATAGCGCCGCATGTAGCGTTTGACCCGGATCATGTCCTGGGCCGGGATGCCGTCGGTGATCGCCACGCAGACCTCGATACCGGCGTCGGCCGCCTCCATGATCGAGTCGGCCGCGAAAGGCGGCGGCACGAACACCACACTGGCGGTGGCGCCGGTCGCCGCGACCGCGCGCTTCATCGAGTCGAAGACCGGCAGGCCGAGATGGCTGGCACCGCCCTTGCCCGGCGTGACACCGCCGACCACCTTGGTGCCGTAATCGATCATCTCCTGGGCGTGGAACGAGCCGATCCGGCCGGTGAATCCCTGGACCAGCACTCGGGTGTTTCGATCGAGGAGGATGCTCATTGTGCCGCTTCCTTCGCGCTCGCGCCGCGCCAGGCCTCGACCACCCGCTCGGCCGCCTCGGCCAGGCTGTCGGCCGTGATGATGGGATAACCGCTGTCCTTCAGGATCGCGCGGCCCGCTTCGACATTGGTGCCGGCCAGGCGCACGACCAAGGGCACCGTCATCTCGACCTTGCCGAGCGCCTGCACGACGCCCTCGGCGACCCAATCGCAGCGGTTGATGCCAGCGAAGATGTTGACCAGGATCGCCTCGACCCCGTCGTCGGAAAGCACCAGGTTGAAGGCCTTCGCCACCCGCTCGGGCGTCGCGCCGCCGCCGATGTCGAGGAAGTTCGCCGGTTCGCCGCCGGCGTGCTTGATCATGTCCATGGTCGCCATGGCCAGGCCGGCGCCGTTGATGATGCAGCCGATCTGCCCTTCCAGGCCGACGTAGCTGAGGCCGCGGTCGGCGGCACGCATCTCGCGGGGATCCTCCTGCGATTTGTCGCGCAGCTCGGAGATTTGCGGCCGGCGGAACAGCGCGTTGTCGTCGAACGACATCTTGGCGTCGAGCGCGAGCAGGGCGCCGTCCGTCGTCACCACCAGAGGGTTGATCTCGACCATGGTGGCATCGTACTCGCGGAAGGCCCGGTAGCAGCCGAGGATGGTCTCGACCGCCTGCGGGATCTGCGCGGGTTCGAGCCCCAGAGAAAAGGCTATCTCGCGCGCCTCGAAGGGCTGCATGCCCACCGCCGGCTCGACGCAGAGCCTGACGATCGCGTCGGGCACCTGCCGCGAAATCTCCTCGATTTCCAGGCCGCCCGCAGTCGAGGCCACGACCATGACCCGCTCGCTCGCCCGGTCGAGCACGAAGCCGAGGTAAAGCTCGCGCACGAACTCGGTCGCGCTTTCGACGTAGAGGCGGTTGACCAGCTTGCCACGCGCGCCGGTCTGATGCGTGACCAGGCGCTTGCCGAGAAGCGCGTCGGCCGCATCCCAGACTTGGTGTTCGTCGTGGCAGATTTTGATGCCGCCGGCCTTGCCGCGCGCACCGGAATGAACCTGGGCCTTCACGACCCAGCCCTCACCGCCGATCTCGTGGGCGCGATAGGCGGCTTGCTCGGGACTGTAGGCGATGCCGCCGCGCGGGATCGGGATGCCGAA
>JAKSDN010001463.1 GCA_022360075.1 Kiloniellales bacterium
GCCGAAAAAGATCACGAAGGCGCCGACGCCGAACAGCGCGTGCACAATGGACGGTACGCCCGCAAGGTTGATGATCGCCAAGTTGATCAGACGTGTGAACCAGTTGTCCGGGGCGAACTCGCTCAGGTAGAGTGCCGCGGCCACGCCGAGCGGCACCGACACCAGCAGCGCACCGGCGACCAGCCAGATCGTGCCGACCAGGGCCGGGAATATCCCGCCGGCGGTCATGCCGTCGATGGGATCGGCGAACAGGAACTCCCAAGAGATGGCGGGGCCGCCCTTCCAGATCAGGGTGCCCAGGATCAACAGAACCGGCACGATCAGTAGCAGCGTCATCAGCATGAAGAGGATCCGAACGAGCGCCTCGCGGCGGCGGTTCTGCATGTTGAGATCTGTGGCGGCGAACATGGTTTGTCCCTTGCGTCTAGCCTTGTGTCCCTAACCCTTGCGGATCCCACGGACGATCAGATCGGCCGTGAGGTTGATCAGGAACGTGATGACGAAGAGGAAGATCCCGATCGTAAAGAGCGCCTGGTAATGGTCGGATCCGACCGCCGTCTCGCCGAGCTCCGCGGCGATCGTCGCCGTCAAGGCGCGGACCGAATCGAAGATGCTGTCGGGCAGATTGATGGCGTGACCGCTGGCCATCAACACGGCCATGGTCTCGCCAAAGCCGCGTCCGACGCCGAGCAGAACCGCGCCGAGCAGACCGTTCTTGGCCGCGGGCAGCACGACCCTGAAGATCACTTGCCAGCGGGTCGCGCCCATCGCCTCGGCCGCCTCGCGGTAGCGGTCGGGAACCGCCTTCAGCGCGTCCTCGGCGATCGAGGTCATGATCGGGGCCGCCATCAGGCCCAGGATCACGCCAGCGTTCAGGACAGTCAGTCCGACCGGCACGTCGAAGACTTGAATGATTAGCGGGTTCATGATGGTGAGGCCGATAAAACCCCAAACCACCGAGGGGATCGCCGCCAAAAGCTCGACCAGCACCTTGAGGATCTCGCGAGTCTTCCCGGTCGCAAATTCGGCGATGAAGATGGCAGCGCCCAAGGAGAAGGGGATCGCCACCAGCATGGCCAGCCCGGTGACGCTCGCGGTTCCGGCGATGAGCGCCAGGATCCCGTAAGTGGTCTTGTACTCCGAAGTCGGCTTCCAGCGCGGCGAGCCGAAAAACTCGGCGAAGTCGAAGGGACCGACGAGGAAGCCCAAGCCCTCCTTGGTCACGAAGACGAAGATGCCGACGATGAAGACGATCGCCGAAATCCCGCCGATAAAGACCAGAATCTGAACGACCTTGTCGATGTACCAGTCGGCGTTGCGGCGATCGAAGTCCTGGCTATGGCGCCGTGCGGCCATGCCGACACGAGCCACCGAGGTGCCGGCGGAGACCTCTAGGGTACCGGCCGCGCTCCTTGTCGCGTCGTTCATCTCAGTCGGCTCCCTCGCCCCGCAGGGTCTCCATGAGGTCGCGGACCCGGACGGCAATCTCGCGGTACACCTCGGTGTAACGCTCGTCGCTCTCGCCTTCCTCTTGCGGGGGCGCACCGACGTCCCAATCGAGGAAGACGGTGCGGAATGGCTGCTGCGGCAAGTAGGAGTTCACGGAGCCTTGTAGGCTGACCACGACGTCGTACTTCGCGATCTTGCGGACATCCGGATCCAGCGCATTCGTCTCGACCTGTCCGCTCAGCAGGCCGTGCGTCTCCATGAAGCGGAACAGGCCCGGCTTCAGGTCGACCCCGTTACGCCTGCCGGCGCTGTCGTACTCGCCGCTGTTGGGAAAGCTCTTGCGCGCCACGGCCTGGGCGATCTGGCTTTGACAGTTGTTCTCCTCGTCGAGAAACAGGATCCGGTAGACCTTCGGGGGCTTGGTCTCGCCGGTGACCGTGAACAGGGTTTCTTCGCAGATGTTCTTGCAGCGGTCGCAGACGCGCTTCAGCCGGCCGAGCAGGATCAATGCATCGAAGAGATACCTGATCTGTTCGTGCGACGTCTCGCTCTCGTTGACCAGCTCTTCGAAGGCCATGTCACCGCGGCCCTTGCCCTGGGCCGCGACCGCCTTGGTCTCGCGGGCGAGCTCGGCGTCCTTCTCGTTGAACGACCGCATCGCCTGGCGCAGGCAGGTATGGGCCTGATCCGCCAGATCTTCCATTTCCTGCTTGAGAATGCCCGTCGGTACGTGCGGAAGCTGAATGCCTTCGCGCGCGATGGTGGCCGCATAGTCACCGATGCGCTCAAGCTCATTCACCAGCCTCAGGATCGAGGCGATCAGGCGCAAATGTCCGGCGCTGGGCAGGTGGGTGGCAAGGAAGGCGTGGCAGAGTCGGTTGATCTCCCGGGTCTTGCGGTTGATCGGGTGGTCGCGCAGGACCGTCTGGTTGGCGAGCTCCTTGTTGCCGGTCAGCGCCGCCTGAACCGCGTCTTCTTGCGCCTTCTGAACGGCCGTCCCCAGGGTCGCGACTTCATCCCGGATCCGGGTCATGTCCTTGGACAGTCGCTCTTCGTAAAGTGGCATAGCCGAATGCTCCGCGGTCACTTCGGTCCGTCTCCCGCTTTCAGCGGGAGCGGGTCGGGGGCGATGGGATGTTTCAAGGTCCGCCAGATGCAGCCGCTCGGAGGGCCCATGGCATTGTCAACCGCCTGCCGGGCCGGCCTCATTGCCGACCCGGCGGGGCTCAGCTCTTAGCTCAGTTGCAGGTCACGCTGCGCACTGGCGCATAGCCCTTCTCGACGATGATGCACTGCCCCTCGTCGCTGAGGATGTAATCGAGATACTTCTTGATCTCGCCGGTCGGCGCGCCGTTCGTGTACATGAGGAGCGGGCGGGCGATCGGATAGCTGCCGTCCGAGGCCGTGTCGACACTCGGCATCACGCAGCTGTCGGTTCCGTCCTGTGAAATACAGGCCATCTTGATGTGGTCGGTCGCGTAGGCGAGGCCACTATAGCCGATGGCGCAGGGCGTCTTCTCGACCAGATCGACCACGTCCTTCGAGCCGTGCATGTCGCGGGTTCCCATCTTGTAGTCCCGCGCCTTGCCGAGAACCGCGCTGCGGAAATAGGCGTAAGTGCCCGAATTGTTCTGGCGGCTGACCAGGACCATCTCCTGATTCTTGCAGCCCGGCACCTCGAGCCCGATGTCGGTCCAGCTCTCGGTTTCGCCTTCCTCGCCGTAGATCTCCGCCAGTTGCGCGATCGACATCGACTTGGCCGGATTATCCTGGTGGAGGAACACCGCGAGTGCGTCGAAGCCGACGGTGTGCTCGATCGGGTCTTGGCCCTTTGACTTGGCGAGCTCCAGCTCCTTCTTCTTCATCGCCCGGCTGGCATTGGCGATATCGACCGTGCCGTTGATCATCGCCGCGATACCCGTTCCCGAGCCACCGCCGGTCACGGCCACCGCAACCTCCGGATTGACCTTCTGGTAAGCCTCGGCCCAGGCCTGGGCAACATTAACCAGTGTGTCGGAGCCCTTGTTCTGAATGAGCTCGCGGGCCTCCGTGGAGACGTTGAGGCAGAGAACGCCGATGGCAAGCGCTGTGCCCAGAGTCAGCTTGGCCGAATGTCGCATAGTTCCTCCCTATGGCGGTCAGGGGGCGCTCCCCCTCCGCACAGATCCTTAAATGAGATGGATCAATTTTCCGCCGGGAGACTGCCAGGCGATTGTTATGGTTTTGTCATGACTCGGAAAAGGTTTTGTCATGTTTCGCCACCTCGTGGCAGGCGCGTCCCGGATCGTCCCGAATGCGCTCTATCCGGCTCTCGACATCGAAGCCGCCGGCTCGATGTGAACCAGCGACGCCGGGAACTGGCAGCTGAAGGTGGTGCCTTGGCCCGTTTCGCTGTCGATTCTGAGTTCCGACCCATAACGTTCGAGCACTTGCTTGACGATTGCCAGGCCGAGCCCGCTACCGCCCGAGCGGCGTGATCGCCCGGCATCGACCCGGTAGAAGCGCTCCGTGAGCCGCGGCAAGTGGTAGGCGGCGATTCCCGGCCCGTGGTCGCGCACCAGGAGGCTGGCTCCTCCCGCGTCTCCCTGCCAGTGAACCTCCACCCGCGTGCGGGCGGGCGTGTGGCGTACGGCGTTGATGATGAGATTGGAGAAGGCGCTGTGCAGCTCGGCCTCCTCGCCCAGAAGCCAAAGGCCGGGATCGGCAAAAAGGCGTAGATCGTGCTTGTGCTCGCCGCTGAGAATCCGCGCTTCGGCGACGATCACGGCTAGGAGCTCGGCAACGGCCACCGGTTCCTCAGCCTGCGGTCGATCGGCCATCTCCAGACGAGACAACGTCAAAAGGTCGTCGACCAACGCCTGCATGCGCTGCGCTTGCTGGTCCATATGGACGACCGGCACGCGCCATGGAGGGATGTCGGCCGCAGCTTCCGCAAGGGCCTCGAGGTAGCCGCGGAAGACCGTAATCGGAGTCCGCAATTCGTGCGATACGCTGGCAAGGAAGTCCCGACGGGCTTGCTCCAGACGGAAGGTCGAGGTTATGTCTCGCGCCACCAGAAGCCGCTCGCGCTGGTTTCCGAAAGGCGCCGTGACCTGAATGCTGAGCATCCAGGCGCCGTTGGCTGGAGAAGGCATCTCGAGCGGCCGCGACGAGCGGCCCTCGGCGAGGTCATCCTCTAGGACCGGGTGGGCCAGCAGCTCAGTGACCTTCGTATCCAAGTCCCGCGGCCAGCGCAGCGACAAGAGCTTTCCGGCAGCCGGATTGAACCAACGGACCGTTCCCGTTTCGGTTAGGACAACCAGGGCGTCCGGCAAAATTCCCGCGGCCGCCCGATAGTCGGAAAGGGACGCGAGCAAGCGGCGCCCTCGCCTACGCTTTCGCAGTTGGTCACGCTGCAGGCCGTCGAAGACCGCTTCCCAGATCCCGAAAGAGAGGGGCAGGCGAAAGCTCCTACGGCGCTGGATCCAGAACTGCAGCAGGAGGAAGTTGGCCAGGTGCCAAACCAGGTAGCTAAGCAGGGCCAACCCGAGCAAGAGACGCGCCTCTCCAACGAAGAGGCCCAGGAGCAACAACGCCAGGACGATAGCGGCGACGCAAAGAAGCTCGTTCCGCCACGCCCGGATCAAAGTGGGCCCCGGGCCGAGAGACGATAGCCGCTGCTGCGCACGGTTTGGATCAGACGCTGATAACCATGCATTTCGAGGGCCTTGCGCAGCTTGCTGACATGCATGTCCACAGTGCGCGGGCCGACATGGATGTTGCTGCCCCAAACCAAGTCAAGCAGTTGCTGGCGGCTGTAGACCCGATCGGGGTGCGTCATGAAGAGATGGAGCAGGCGGAACTCGGTCGGACCGAGATCCAAGTCTTGCTGATTGACCGTTACCCGATGGCTCATGGGATCGAGCAACAGACCCTGCACGGTTACGGCCTCGTTCGTCGCTTCAGGCTTCACGCGGCGCAACACGGCCTCAATGCGCGCGACCAATTCCTTCGGCGCGAAGGGCTTGGAGATATAATCATCGGCACCATCCTTCAGCCCGCGGACCTTGTCGTCCTCCCCCTCACGCGCGGTAAGCATGATCACCGGGATCGATCGCGTGTCCGGGTCGCTTCTGAGTGCCTTCACGAACTCGATTCCCGACCGCCCAGGCAACATCCAGTCTAGGAGAATCATGTCGGGGATCTCCCGCATGATCTCCGTCTCGGCCTGGCCGGCGTCTGCCGCTTCTATGTAGGCAAAGCCGGCCCGCGACAGGGCGAAAGCGATCATTTCCCGGATTGTGGGCTCGTCATCCACGACCAGGATCTTGCCGGCCATCGCTTGATCTCCCAAGGCGATGCTGTCCCCTGCGCGAACGCCCAGTACGCGCCGTCTCTATCCGAACCGATACCGCTCGCTTCGGCTCATTGGGGCCGGGGTCCTCGATATGTTCCGTAAGACCTACCGACTTGTCCCTGACCTGGATCAAATTCTGGTTCGCTTGGGATGTGCCCGGTGCCCTGGCGGAGCGCGGCTTAACGGCTGTTTCGTCTATGTTTGGTCGCCGCTACTCGAGCTGTACGCGATGTCGTCGAGGCGAGCCGCTTGAGCGGGATCAATTGTCATGGGGCCTTCAAGCAAACGTCACAAAAGCTTCATGGCCGCTCAATAGCTTTGTCTCCAGTGGGAGCAAGAGGCTTCGCATCCGCGGGCAAGCGGAAGACCGAAAGCGCTGAGGCGGAGTTCCTGAAGAATGCAAAGCATCGATCTTGAGGCGCGAATCCCCAAGAGAGGCGAGTCCACGGACACCAGACCCGAAGCCGGCTCGGCGGGAGCGGTCTTGGTCGCGGTCGACTTTTCGCCGGATGCTGAAGCGGCTTTGATCTGGGCCTGCAAACACGCCGAGACCGTCGGTGCGGCTCTGGAAGTCCTCCATGTTGTCCACGATCCCGCGGACTCGCCGGGCACCTACAAGCCGGAAGGCGACGATCCGCTCGAGCCTATGATCGACGTGGCGCGACGTAGGCTGTCCCGATTCCTCGATCGAGTCGCGCGCGACAACCCCGACCTGGCGGGGCTCGGGGCCGCCAAGTCGCTCTGCGTCCAGGGCCTGCCTGCCGCGACGATCCTCGAAGTCGCACGGAGCCATCGCTCCGGCCTCCTGGTTCTGGGCGGCGGGCATCGCAACGGCCTCGAACGGCTTCTGCACGGCTCCACATCGCGACAGGTGGCCGGGCAGGCTCAGCTTCCGGTGACGATCGTCAAGTCGAACGGCTAATGACGCTGAGCCTGGTCAATGGAGGGCAGACGTCTCCGATCGGGATCTTCCCGTTCGACTCGGTTCTCGACAGAACGGGCAGGCGACAGCTCCAAAATCTGATCAGTCACGTCGCGGCGCGGCGCGGTCAGATCCTGGCCGAGCAGGGCGAGGTCGATCGTGACCTGCTCGTCCTCGCGGAGGGTGTCATCAAGCTCCTGAAAGTCTTGCCCGACGGACGACGACAGATCGTCGCCTTCCGCGTCGCGGGCGACTTGGTTTCGCTGCATCGCTGCGACACGCCCTGGCCCGTCACCGCGCAGGCGCTTTCGGACTGCAAGCTGCTTCGGATCGATTGGGAGGCCCTGCGCCACCTGGTTGGCCGCTATCCGGCGATAGACCGGGCGCTGCTGGATCTGGCAAGCGACGAGATTGCCAACCTGCAGGATCGTCTCCTGATGCTCGGCCGCAAGACGACGGAGGAAAAGCTTGCCTCCTTCATTTTGGAGTTCGGCGGCCTTGCTGCGACGCCCTCCAGCCTCAGCCGCGAAATCCACCTGCCCATGCGCCGTCCTGAGATCGCCGAGTATCTGGGCCTGACGACGGAATCGGTTTCGCGGGAGTTCTCGCGTTTCAAGCGCCTTCGCCTCATTGCCATGCCGCGACCCAGCCGCATCACAGTGCTCAATCGACCGGCGCTGGAGGCGATAGCGCTTGGCGCGTCGAGCTCGGGGGCGCGGTCCGCCAGCTCGAACCCGTTCGACGCCCGGACCAAGCAGCAGCGAACCTCGGCCCCGGGTTGAGAACGCGGGCTGCGAGGCCAGAGACGAACTCGGGCTCAAGAGTGTTGATTCTGCCTGGGCCAAAGAGAGGTGCGGTCGAAGAAATCGATTTTGGTCGAACCTTACCAAACCGAGAGAAGCCGCCCGGTTGAGATTCGCACCTCAAAGGATGCACCTCCGCCCCAATTCCAAGCAATCCTAAGACTTTACCGAAAAGGTCGCTCCCGGATAGCTCAGAACAAGCGCGTCACCGTGTTCCCCGCAAGCGCGGGGACGAACCGTCACACTCGCCGCTTTCGACGGGCGCGCCCTGGTACGCCCCCGCAGGCGCGGACCGGTTACCGCTCGCGCACCGCCTCGTGCTGATAGCGCAGGAGCGGGCTCATGATGAATTCGATCAACTTGCGTGTTCCGGTCTTGATCTCGACGCTGACCGCCATGCCGGGCGCCAGCAAGACGTCTCTGTCGCCGACTCGAACCGCGTCCCGGTCGAGCGAGACCTTGGCGAGATAGACCGGGCTCCCGGCGTTTTCCTCGCCTTCCTTCGGCGGGAGCGCGTCCGTCGAGATGTGCTTGATGCGCCCGTCGACCAGCCCGTAGCGGGTGAAGGGGAGAGTCTCGACCTTGATCTCGGCGGGCTGCCCTTCGGCGACGAAGGCGACGTCCTTGTTGTTGACCCAGGCTTCGATCTCCAGGTCCTGGCCCTGCGGCACCAGCACCATCAGCTCCTGTGCGGTGGTGACGACACCGCCGATCGTGTGGACGGCCAGGCGCTGCACCGCGCCATCGACCGGCGCGACGAGCTTCTGTCGTGCGCTGCGCTGAGTCGCCTTGGTGAGCTCGCGCGAGAGGGACTCGATGCGTTCCTTCGTTTCGGTGAGCTCACCCAGGATCTCACGACGGAACTCGGCTTCGATGAGCTGGCGCTGCTCGATCAGAGAGGCGAGCTCCGTCTGCACCTCTTCGCGCTTACTCCTCTGGACGACCAAGTCCTGCTCGAAGCTCACCTGCCGCTCGAGAGCGTTGAGGAAATCGCTGCGCGAGGCCATCTTGCGCTCGCTCAAGTCTCGGTAGACCTGCGCTTCCTCTCGGACCAGCGGCAGGATCTTCCGCACCCGGCCGATCTCGGCTTCGACCGACCTCAGCGCGGCATTGAGGCGCTCGCCTTCGGTTTCATTGGCGGAGAGCTTCGTTCGATACTCCTCGATCTGGCTCTCGAACATGCGCCGGTGCGGCTCGACCAACACCGGATCTGCGTTCGCGGGTGGCAAGAACCGGGTATCGCCGTTCTCCAGAAAGCGCAGGAGCGCCTCGAGCCGCGACGACCTTGTCCGTGCCGCGAGCAGATCGGTCGTGAGCCGCTCACGATCGGCCGTCGTCTCCGTGGGATCGAGCTCGATCAGCGCCTGCCCGGCTTGGACCCTTTCGCCTTCCTGGACATGGATCGCCCGGATGACACCGGGCTCCAAGGGCTGAATGACCTTGACCTGACCCGTTGGAACGATCTTTCCCTGGGCGACGGCTACGATGTCCACTTCGCCGAACGTCGCCCAAGCCACGGCGATGACGGCGAAGGTGCAGAGAGCGAACGCCAACACGCGCGCCGTCGGTGAGGGCGGCTTCTCGAGCACCTCGAGCGCGGCTGGCAGGAACTCGAGATCCTTGCGCGAACCGCTGGGCTTCTTGCTGCCTGGGGCGCTTTTCGCGGGCGGCCCACTCAGCCGAAGCTCGATGCTCATGACGCGGCCATGACGGGCTCCGGGGCGTCGCCCGTCTGGAAGCGGTAGAGCGCTGCATAGCGGCCGTTGCGTTGTAAGAGCTCGGCGTGCGTCCCATCCTCGACCAAACGCCCGCCTTCCACGGTCACGATCCGGTCGGCAATGCGCACGGCGGCGAGCCGGTGGGCGATGATGATCACAGTGCGATTCTGGCAGATCTGTCGCATGTTCTGCTGAATGATCCGCTCGGACTCGTAGTCGAGGGCGCTGGTCGCCTCGTCGAAGATCAGAAAGCGTGGATTGCCGACCAGAGCCCGGGCGATCGCGATGCGTTGGCGCTGGCCGCCGGACAGTGTGCTGCCGCGCTCGCCGATCTGCGTGTCGTAGCCCTCGGGCAGCTGCAGGATGAAGTCGTGCGCGCCGGCCAGCTTCGC
>JAKSDN010000736.1 GCA_022360075.1 Kiloniellales bacterium
CCTCCCAGAGGAGCTCGCCACCGGCCGGCTTCGCGAGGCCGGCCATCAGGCGCAGCAGGCTCGACTTGCCGCTGCCGTTCGCCCCCAGCAACAGCAGCGCGCCGCCGGCCGGCAAGGCGAAGTCGAGGCCGGCGAAGACCAGGCGGTCGCCCCGCTGGCAGATCAAGTCGCGGCCTTCGAAGAGGCTCATGGCGGGCTCGGGGAACGTCTCGACGACAAAGGCGGCCGCGGCGCTCGGCCTCACAAGGGATGAAAAAGGACGAGGGGATATAACAGAAGGCGCCGGCCCGGCCAAACGCGGCGGCGGCGGGTTGTTCGCGTTCCGAAAAAAGGTTAGGGCGGCTGCCGAGGTCGGGACAGGCAGCCGCCCAAGTCGTCCAGCCTATTGGGGGGCAAATCGGAGGAGGCCGGCTGGTAGCCTCCGACAGAGAGGGGAAGTCTCCGTGAGTCGAAATATCGGGTCGGATTGTGGTGGGACTTGGCTGCAAATAAGGCGGAAATGTGGCTTTTGGTGAGCCGCCTTAAGGCTTTGCTGCGACCCCATCGCTAATGGAAAAGTCCGCTTAGTTTCATATATTTACTTCGTGATTCGGCCGCGGCCACAAAGCGGAGGGAATGCGGCGGGGCGGCGTTCGCGCGAGCGTTAACCACGTCCGTTAAGACTCTCGGCTGGTGGCGAATCGGCTGCCGCCATCGCGTCTGGCCTTGTCGTTTAACTCTGTTATCCTCCGGCCATGACCCGCGCCGATCCACGCCGTCGCGTCATCGTCTTCTTGCTTGCGCTCGGCCTCGCGCTGTCCGCGCACGGGCCGACGTCGCTGTTCGCCGCGGCCGGCGCTGCCGACGAGACGATGGTCATCTGCACCGTCGACGGCTTGCAGCGGATCGACCTCGATACCGGCGCGCCAAGCGCACCCCTGGATCCTGCAATCTGCAGCCACTGCGTGCTCTGTTCCGCCTTGCCGCAGGGCTGGCTGATCGTCGCGCTCGACGCCGGCTGGAGCCCGAGCCGGGCGGGCGACCCCTGGCGCTCTCGCCTGGCCGATGGCCTGCCGTTCAACCTGGCGGGCGCGCGCTGGTCGACCGCGGTGACGCGCGCGCCGCCTCTGCTCGCCTGACGGATCCCCTCGATCTTTCCCCGCGAGCGGCGTGCCGATTCTTCCCGGATCGGCACGACCGTCACACTTCCCGAGCAGAGGAACTTTCGACATGCTTTCACGAGCCCTTATCGTCGGCGCCTTCATGGCCCTGGCCGGCGCCCTGGCCACCCCTGCCACGGCGCAGGACGGCAAGGCATCGATCATGCTGCACAAGCCCTGGGCACGGGCCTCGATGGCGAACCGGCCCGCCGCGGCCTACCTGATGATCGACAACCGGGGCGACCAGGCCGACCGGCTGGTCGCCGCCGCCACGCCCGCCGCTGGCCGCGTCGAGCTGCACACCCACATCATGGAGGGCGACGTCATGAAGATGCGGCAGGTCGAGGCCATCGAGGTCCCGGCCGGTGACTCCGTCGCCCTCGAGCCCGGCGGGCTCCACATCATGCTGTTCGATCTCGATCCGCCGCTGAAGGAAGGCGACAGCTTTCCCCTGACGCTGACCTTCGAGAAGGCCGGCGCGCTCACGGCGACGGTCGCCGTCCAGGCGATGGGCGCGATGGGCATGGACCACGGCCACGACAAGGGCAAGATGAAGCACAGCCACTAGCAAAGCCGGCGGCCCGCTGCGCTAGTACCCACTATCACGAGAGGATGATACGTGTGATCGCTGGTCTTGGCTTTTGGGTAGGAGAGGACGCGCCGGCGGTGTTGACCACCGTCAAGCGTTCTCGACGCCCGCCAAAAGCCAAGAGCAGCGACCGTCAGGCGC
>JAKSDN010000072.1 GCA_022360075.1 Kiloniellales bacterium
CAACGAGCTTGCCCGGACTCTGGGTCAGCTTGCGGGCCAGGCGCAAGATCGGGCGCAGCTTCTCGTCGATCCCGGCCGCCTCGAGGTCGTCGATCAGACTGGCCAAGAGATCGGCTTCGAGACCGAAGGCGGCTGCCGTCTGGGCGTGCACGCCATGGCAGTACTGACAGCTATTGAGGCCGGAGACGTAAGCCGCGATCAGCTCGCGCTCGCCTTCGCTCAGGGCCGAGGGCTGGCGCATGACCGCCGTGTGATAGTCGATCATGGCGCGCCCGGCCGCCTTGTTGAGCTTGAAGATGTCGCGGGCGCCCGCCTCGGCGGGCAGGCTCGAGAGAAACGGCATGGTTGCGTGTTACTCGGCGGCTGCGGGGATCTTCGGTGCCTTGACCGGCTCGGACGAGGTCCAGCTATCGGCGTAGTCGGTGACCTCCATGGCCTCCATCCCGGCGCCGGGCTCCAGCGGATCGCGAGTGTCGAGCATTACCGCGTACTCGTCGGTCGCCGGCGTCGCCTGCTCGTACATGCGCTGCAAGGCCTTGGGATGCGGACCATGGGTGAAGCCGCAGGGATGCCAGGTCACCATGCCGGGCTTGATGTTGTCGCGGCTGAAGAAATCGCCGTCGTGATAGAAGATCACCTCATCGTAGTCGTCGTTGTTGTGGAAGAATGGCACCTTCAGCGCGCCGGGGTCGCTTTCGAAGGGGCGCGGCACGAAGGTGCAGATGACGAAGCGGTTGCCGACGAAGGTGGTATGCGCCGAGGGCGGCAGGTGATAGCGGTGCGACATCAAGGGGCGGATGTCCTTGACGTTGATCCGCGCCGGCGCGAGGTCGCCGTGCCAGCCGACCGCGTCCAGCGGGTTGAAGGGATAGAGCACGCTCGAGAAGTGGTCGCGCCGCTTGATCACGACGCCGGTCTCGACTTCGCCCTGCTGTGCGAGGAATGCCTCGTCGATCGCCGGGGCGTCGAGCATGGCCGGATCGAAGATCGCGTGTTGGCCGACCAGGCCCTTCTCGGGCAGCATGTAGGAGCCGTTCGTGCACTCGAACAACAGCAGCTCGACCGGACCGTCGGGCTCGATCCGCCACATCGTCGATCGCGGCAGGACGACATAGTCGCCCTTCTCGATCCGCAGATGGCCGTAGTCGCAGAACAGATCTGCGGCGCCGGTGTGCACGAAGAGCAGCTCGTCGCCGTCGGCGTTGCGCACGAGGTGAGCCATCTTCGTCTCGCAGCGCCAGAAGCGCATCTTGACGCTGCCGTTGTACAAGACCTCGGTCGCGTCCCAGGGCGAGCCGCCCATCTCCGCCGTCGTCAGGTCGTAGGCGCGCGGCCGCAGCGTGCCCTCCCAGCGCAGCCAGCCGGTCGGCGGATGGGCGTGGTACATCATGGTCGCCGGGCCGAAGAAGCCCTCCTTGCCCATTTCGCGCTCGAAGGTGCCTTCCGGCAGGTCGCAATGGGCCTGACGCGACGCGCGCCCTTCACGCCGCTGAATCGAGATGTGCTTACGCATGACTTGAGACTCCGGACACCAGTGGACAAAACGCGGACCATGCGATGAAGCCCGCGCACACCGCCTTTGCCATTCCGCCGTTCTGCTCTAGAATAATCGTTTCACATGCAACGACTGTCAAGGTGTCGCGTATGGCCGAGCGGCTTTTGAGCTTGGAGAGCTTCCTGCCCTACCAGATCAACGTGCTGGCCAGCCGGCTGAGCCGGCAGCTCGCCCGGGTCTATGGCGAACGCTTCGGAATCTCGATCGCCGAATGGCGGGTGATCGCCCATCTCGCCAGCGAGGACAAAATCTCGGTGCGCGAGATCGTCCAGCGGGTCGATATGGACAAGTCCAAGGTAAGCCGTGCCGCGACCAACTTGGAAGCCAACGGGATCATAGAGAAGAAGGTCGACCCGGCCGACCGCCGCCTGATCGAGATGCAGCTCACGCGCAAGGGCAAGCGGCTCTTCGCACAGATCGAGCCGCTGGCGCTGGAGTTTCAGAACGCCGTGCTCGAAGCCCTGTCGGAACGCGAGCGCAAGCAGTTCCGCAAGTCGATCAACAACCTCCTGTCCCGCTTGGAAAACGGCGTCGACGGGCTGCGCGATGCCTGAGCTGCCCGGGGAAACGACTTGACATCCGTTGCAAATGCAACGAAAACCCGAAACCAGGAGCCGTCGCAGAACGGCATAGCCCCACAAGGGAGGATCGTGATGACTGCCCTGCTCAATCGGCGAAATCTATTGGCGGCCGCAGCCGTCGCGAGTCTGGCTCTGGGCCTTGCACCCGTCGCTCAGGCGGAGACCAAGCTGGTCCTTTCGTCCTGGCTGCCGCCCAAACACCCGATCGTGGTCGGCGCCATCAAACCCTGGGCCAAGCAGGTCGAGGAGGTGACGGAAGGGCGGGTGAAGGTGCGCGTCCTCGCGAAGCCGCTCGGCGCGCCGCCGGCGCACTACGACATGGCCAAGGACGGCGTCGCCGATATCACCTACGGGCTGCACAGCTTCACCAAGGACGACCGCTTCCTGCGCTCGCGCATCGGCCAGTTCTCCTTCCTCGGCGACGACGCGGTGCCGGCCTCCAAGGCCTTCTGGGACGTCTATGCGGGCAGCCTCGACGCCCAGGCCGAACATCAGGGCGTGAAGCTGTTGGGCCTGTTCGTGCACGGCCCCGGCATCTTTCACAACAACGTGCGCAAGATCGAGGCACCGGATTCCTTTGCCGGCCTGAAGATCCGCGTGCCGGGCGGCTACATCAGCGACCTGATGGCCGATCTCGGCGCCAACACCCAGTTCATGTCCTCGCTCGAGGTCTACGAGAAGCTCTCGCGCGGCGTCATCGACGGCGTGACCTTCACTTACGAGGCGCTGACCGCCTTCAAGCTGACGCCGCATCTGAAGTACTCCATGAAGGTGCCGGGCGGCATCTACAACACGACCTGGTTCCTGGTCATGAACGAGGGCAAGTGGAACGCGCTCTCGGCCGAAGACCGGGCCGCGATCGAGGGTGTGTCGGGCGCGGCCTTCGCCGAGCTGGTCGGCCAGGCCTGGAACGGCGCCGACGAGAAGGCGATCCCGAAGATCGAGGGCGACGGCATCGAGATCTACGACGCGCCGGCGAGCGTGCTCGAGGCGATCAAGACCGCGGCCGCCAAGCACGAAGCGGCCTGGGCCGAGGCGGTCGGCAAGGCCGGCTTCGACGGCAGCGCCGCGCTCGCCGACTTCCGTAGCCGGACCGGCCAGACGAACTAACCCGACGCGGCCGCCATAAGATGCGCACGCGGGCCTGGCTCGAGCGCGGCCTCGGCGCCTGCGCGGGCGCCGTGCTGCTGGCCATGATGGGCCTGACCGCGACCGACGTGGTCGCGCGCTATCTCTTCGACGCGCCGATCGACGGCGCCTTCGAGCTCACCGAGCTGATGCTGGCGGCGCTCATCTTCCTCGCCCTGCCGCTCACCACTGCAATTCGAGGCCACGTCGAGGTCGACCTGCTCGAATTCCTGGCCGGGCGCGGCGTCAACCGCACGGCGCGCGCGCTCGGCATGGGACTCTCGGCACTGGTGCTGGCCGTGATCGCCTGGCGGCTGGCGGTTCAGGGGCTGCAGCTTTGGCGAGATGGGGCGGTCACGAACACATTGGAGGTGCCGCTGTTTCTGCTGGCCTTCTTGGGCGCTGCGACGCTGGCTCTGAGTGCGGCGATCGCCTTGGCGTTGGCATTGCGGCCGCGCGATGGGGCCGAAGGCTAGGCGCTGAAGCCGTGCGGTTTTCCTTGTTCTTTGTCCGCTTCGCGGACGCCCCCCACCCGGCGCTTTGCGCCGACCTCCCCCTCGAGGGGGGAGGTGGGTTGCGAGGGCCAGGCGACGCATGTCACTCCCTCCCCCCTCGAGGGGGAGGGCCGGGGTGGGGGGCGGGCGCGCAGCGCCCAACGAAGAGTCCGGCAAGCACCCACTCAGTAAGCCGGCCATGACCGAATCCCTGATCGGCTTCGCCGTTCTCCTGGCGCTGATCTTCCTGCGCGTGCCGATCGCCTTCGCCATGGCACTGGTCGGCGGCATCGGTTTCGCGCTGCTGCGCGATCCCTTCGCCGCCTTCTCGATGATCGGCCAAACCGCCTTCGACAAGGGCCTGTCCTACTCGCTCTCCGTCGTGCCGCTGTTCATTCTGATGGGCAACCTGATCACCTTGGCCGGCGTCTCCGACGATCTCTATCGCGCGGCCTATGCCGTGCTCGGCCGCTTCCGGGGCGGTCTCGCGATGGCCTCGGTGACGGCCTGCGGCGGTTTCAGCGCGGTCTGCGGCTCCTCGCTCGCGACGGCTGCGACCATGTCCAAGGTCGCCATGCCCTCGATGCGCCAGTTCGGCTACGCCGACAGCTTGGCGACCGGCTCGATCGCGGCCGGCGGC
>JAKSDN010001514.1 GCA_022360075.1 Kiloniellales bacterium
AATGTTGGCGATGCCCGAGGCGATGAAGAGGTTTTCGCCGAGCGGCGGGGTCTGGAACCCGATGCCCAGCGCGCAAACCATCACCACGCCGAAGTGGACGGGGTCGATACCCAGGCTGTAGGTGATCGGCAGCAGCACCGGCGTCAGGATCAGGATGGTGGCCAGCGTCTCCATGAACATGCCGACGAACAGCAGGAAGAGGATCAGCATGGTCCAGATCAGGTAGGTGTTCTGGGTCGCGCTCAACATCGCCTCCGCGATGATCGCCGGGATCTGGTTCTCGACCAGCAGCCGGCCGAACACGGTCGCGGTGAAGAGGATCAGCAGCACGCGGCCGGTCAGCCAGGTCGTGGTCTCGAGCGAGCGGAAGAGGGCTGCCATGTTCAGCTCGCGGTAAACGAAGAAGCCGATGACCAGCGTGTAGAAGATGGCGACGATCGCAGCCTCGGTCGGCGTAAAGAAACCGGAGTAGATGCCGCCCAGGATCACCAGCGGCGCCAGGAGTGCCCAGAAGCCCTTGTAGAGCGTGCATAGGATGTTGCGGGCCGAGAAGCCCTCGGCCGAGCCGCGGTAGTCGCGCCGCTTGCAGACGATGTAGTTCATGACGAGCAGGCTGCCGGCGATCACCAGGCCGGGCAGCACGCCGGCGATGAAGAGCTTGGGGATCGAGACCGACTGGAAGACGCCGAACTTCTCGACCGCCTCGGGCGGCGGCTGCATGCCGAGCGCCGAGATGCCGAAGATCACCATGGGGATCGAGGGCGGAATGATGATGCCCAGGCTGCCGGAGGAGGCGGTAACGGCCGAGGCGATGCCCCGGTCGTAGCCGCGGTCGATCATGGCCGGGATCATCAGCATGCCAACCGCCGCCGTCGTCGCCGGGCCGGAGCCGGAGATCGCACCGAAGAACAGGCAGGCGAAGACGGTGGCGGCCGAGATGCCGCCGGTGAAGGGGCCGGCAAAGCTCTCGGCGACGTGGACCAGACGCCGAGAGATGCCGGCCGCCTCCATGAGGGCGCCGGCCAGGATGAAGGCCGGCAGCGCCATCAAGGGAAAGGAGCCCACCGAGGTGAAGGCGATCTGTACGAACTTGATCGGGTTTTCGCCCAGATAGAGGAACGAGATCAGCGCCGAGACGCCGAGCGCGACCGTGATCGGCGCCCCCAGGATCAGCAGTCCCAGAAACGAACCGAAAAGAATGAGTACGATCGTGCCTTCCATGACAACGCCCCCGATTGTTTTTGGGCAGCGCCTTCAGCCCTGCCTTATTCGGTCGCTTAATGGCCGCTCTTCTCGGCGGCTCCGCCTTCCTCAATCAGCTTCTCGACCTCTTCCTTATCGGGATCGCGGATATCGATCCCCTTGACCAGCTTGAAGTAGTTCACCTGAATGATCCGGATCGACATGAGCGTGAAGGCGATCGGCAGGATCGTGTAGACGTACTTCATCGGAATGCCGAGGGTCTGCGACTTCCAGAAGAGGTTCATTTTGAAGAACACGAAATTGAAGCTCAGATAGACGAAGTAGACGTTGAACGCCAACCAGAAGAGATCGGCGATTCCCTCGATCACATGGACGGCCCGCTTCGGCAGGGCCTTGAACTGAAAGGTGACGCGGTTGTGCGCCGAAAGGCGCGCGGCGTAGCTCGCGCCGAAGAAAACGAACCAAACGAACATGTAGGTGGCCAGCTCCTCGCTCCAGGAGAAGGAGTAGCCGAAGAACTCTCTGGACAGGATTTGGGCGAAGAGCAGGAGAACGAAGATCGCCAGCAGCGTGCGGCAGATATAGCTCTCGATGTTATCGAAGATCCGCTTCAAGATGCCGACCATGATCCTGCTCCCCCTTCGAAAAAGTGCGCTCTACGCTGCCCTGCGGGCAGATCGGGACTCGCGTCCTTCCCGTAGAGCGCACCTCCAAGCGTAACAGAACGATCCGTCAGGACTAAGGCTCTTAGTCGACGGTCGGACGGCCGAGGGACGTCAGGACGGCATTGAGCTTATCCTTGCCGCCGATGCTGTCGTAGAACTTCGGCCAGACCGCCGTGGTCGCCGCCTCGATCCACTCCTTCTCGTCGTTGTCGGGATCGACGATCTCCATGCCCTTGGCGACGAGGTCCTTCTTGAGGGCCGCTTCGGTGTCCTGCAGGTACTGGGCGCTGAACTCGGTCGCCTCGGCGCCCGCCTCGAGGATCGCCTGCTGGATCTCCTCGGACTGCTCCTGGAACACGGCCTCACTGATGATGATCGGCTCGAGCAGGAAGAGGTAGCGGATGTTGGTGATGTACTTCTGCACCTCGTAGAACTTCATCGCGTGGATCGTGATGTAGGGCGTGTCCTGCCCGTCGACGACGCCCTGCTGCAGGGCCGTGAAGGTCTCCGACCAGGCCATCGGCGTCGGGTTGTTGCCCCAGGACTTGTAGGTGTCGATCATGATCTCGTTCTTCGGTACCCGGACCACGAGATCGCTGAGGTCGTCCAGGGTCTTGACCGGCTTCTTGGAGTTGGACAGCACCCGATAGCCGGCATAGGACCAGGCGACGATGCGCACGCCGGCATCGCGGATCGTGTTTTCCTTCAGCTCCTTGCCGACGTCACCCTGGGTGAGCTGAACCGCTTCGTCGAGGCTCAGGATCATGTAGGGCAGAGTCAGGATGCCGACGGTCGGCGAGAACGGCGTGATGTTGTTGATCGCCAGCACGGAGAAGTCCAGCAGGCCCATCGCCGCGTCATTGACCGTGTCCTGCTCGCTGCCGAGCTGGCCATTGTGGAACATCTGGATCTTGTGCTTGCCGCCGGTCTTGGCCTCGAAGACTTCGGCGAACTTCTTGCCTGCTGCATCCTGGGTGCCGCCGGCCGCATCGCCGAGCGCCATCTTGAAAGTCTTCGCCGAGACGTCGTCAGCGACGTTGAAGAGCAGTGCCACGGCCAGACCGGCCGTTGCGGCGACTTTTCCCGCAAGTCTCATGTGAACCTCCTCTGTTGTTCCTGAGCGGTGAACATAGCCCAAGCTTCATCGGCACCGGGACGACACCCGGTCACCTCAACGAACCATTCTGGCGAGTTTCCGCCTTCCCTACTAGCGGTCCGGATCTTCTTGGCCGACGGCGATCCGGAATACCGGAGCCGCCGCAGTGGAACCTGGACCTCGAGGAAAACACTATCATGAAACCTAGGTTTCACATATAGTAGAAATGGGCGCTCAAGGTTTGATAAAGATGAAACATACAAGATGATTCAGAAGGCGCTTCTCGGGCGGGTCAGCGATGTCGATATCCGGCTGCTGAGGGTGTTTCGGTCAGTCGTCGCCTGCGGCGGCATATCGGCGGCGGAGCTGGAGCTCAACATCGGCCGCTCGACGATCAGCCGGCATGTCAGCGACCTCGAGCTGCGGCTCGGGGTGAAGCTCTGCGAGCGGGGCCCGGCCGGTTTCGCCCTGACGGCCGAGGGCGAGCAGATCTACGACGCCTCGTCGCGGCTGCTGTCGGCCATCAACGCTTTTCAGGACAGCGTCGACGAGGTGCACCAACGCTTGAGCGGGCACCTGGCCATCGCCCTGTTCGACAAGACCGTGTCCAACCCCCAGGCCCGGCTGTCGGAGACCATCGCGATCTTCGACGAGGCCGCACCCGAGGTCACGATCGAAATCCACAAGGAGCCGGTCAACGTGATCGAGAGCGGCCTGCTGAGCGGCCGCTTCGCCCTGGCGATCATCCCGACCCACCGGCAGTCCAACAGCCTGGACTACTTCCCGCTCTATCCGGAGCAGATGTACCTCTACTGCGGCCGCGGCCATCCGCTGTTCGGCCAGCCGGACGCCGACATCAGCCAGGCCGACGTGCGCCGTTGCAAGTACGCGGGCATCGGCTTCCATTCGCCGAACATGATGGTGAGCCATCGCCTGAAACTGACTCGCAGCGCCGACGTCTACGACGAGGAGGCGCTGGCCGCGCTGATCCTCTCCGGACGCTATCTCGGCTTCCTGCCCGATCACTACGCCCATGACTTCGTCGAGCGCGGCGAGATGTGGCGCCTGCGCCCGGACACCTACCACTATCAGAGCGACCACTCCGCCATCCTGCGCCGCGCGCCGAAGCCTTCCCGTCTGGTCGCCACCTTCCTCGACTGCCTGCTCCGTGCGCATGCGCCCGTGGCGCGCAAAGCGTGAGGGCCCAAGTCGGTTCCCGCGGCCTATCTCGAACGCGTGCGGATGAGCTACGAACTCCGTCGGATCCGCGGGTGCTGCAAGCGCGACCCGACTCGCCGATCTCCAAACCGTCGATATGCCCGCAGCAGGCAGGTCGATACGCCGCGTGACCGTAAGGTTAAGAGTGTTCCCGTAAACAGGGAGACGATTGCGGATTCAGGGATGCCGCCGCTAGACTTCTTGCCGGCGGAGGTAGCGCCCAATTCACGCCGGAGGACAGGATCTAGTGCTCTGTCGAAAAGGGAAGAAACATAGAGACGAAAGCCATCCGGTCATCGGGAGTGCCAGGTACAGCGGCCTGTTCGCGAGTGCGCTCGCCGCTACCTTATGGTTCATTTCTTCATTCGGGGCCCATGCAGGGGTCGGCTCCGGAACCGAAGGACCGGCGATCGAGGCCGCGGACTCACCATCCGCCCGGATCGTCCCACAGACCGGCACGGCGCCACCTGACGCCCAGACTTGGCTGCTTTCGCTATGGAACGACGACAAGGGCCTGAGCCCGATCGCGTTTCCGATGCTCGAGCAGCTCGCGGCCGAGGGCGAGCCCTTGGCCCAGTTGCGTTTGGGTCAGGCCTACTGGCACGGCGAGATCGTCGAGCAGGACCAAACGGAGGCGGTGCTCTGGTATCGACGCGCGGCCGAGGGGGACGAGCCGCTCGCCCAGGCTCTCTTGGGCGGCGCCCTGGTCGAAGGCATCGGCACGGCGCGCGACGCCGAGCAAGGCCTGGAGTGGCTCTACCGGGCGGCCGAGCAGGACGACGTAACGGCCTTCCTGACGTTGGCCTACTACTTCGACAAAGGCATCGGCGTCGAGCCCGATCGCGGCAAATTCGCCTATTGGACCGGAAAGGCCGCTGAGTTTGGCATTCCCGAAGGCCAGACTGCACTCGGGGGTGCCTACCTCGAGGGTTACGGCGTCGAGCGGAATGTCGCCGAGGGTCTGCGCCTGATTCGGCTCGCCGTCGAGCAGGGCAATGCCCTCGCCCAGTACACATTGGCGTTGCTGCATGACAAAGGCGAGTTGGTCGAGCTCGACAGAGAACGCGCCCTCCAGCTTGGACTTCAATCGGCGGAGCAGGGCTTTGTGCCTGCGAAAAGCGCGGCTGGTGCCTGGTTGCTCGATCGTGCCCAAAGCGAAGAGGAACGGACGAAGGGCCTGCGCCTGCTGGAGGAGGCGGCCGAAGCGGACGATCCCGACGGTCTAAGCTACCTCGCCTGGTTCTACCGCGAGGGTCAAGGGGCCGAACGGGATCTGGAGGCTTCCTTCAACCTGGTCCGGCGCGCGGCAGAGCTGGGCGACTCGCGATCCCAGTTTCAGGTGGGTTGGGCCTATTGGGTTGGCGAGACCGTAACGCAAGACAACCGAGAGGCCGTGGCCTGGTTCGAGCGCGCGGCCGAGCAGGGCCATGCGACGGCGCAGGCCTACCTCGGGGCTGCCTTGGTCGAAGGCGACGGCGCGCCGCAGGACAGTGCACGGGGCCTCGAGCTGATCCATCGGGCCGCAGAACTCGGCGACCCGACGGCTTTCGTCTTGCTCGCGACCTACTTCGCCAACGGCATCGGCGTCGAAGCCGATAGCCAGGAATCGATCCGTTGGGCGAAACGCGCCGCCGAGCTCGGAGAACCGAGGGGACAGGCGCTGCTGGGCAGCGCCTACCTGGATGGCTTTGGCATCGAGAAGGACCCTGACGAAGGTCTTCGCCTGATCCGGCTGTCCGTCGAGCAAGGCGACGCCCTCGGTCAGTACAGGCTCGCCTGGATGCACGACAACGGCATCGGAGTCGCGAAAGACCGCGACCGGGCGCTCGAGCTCTATCGGCTTTCCGCGGCGCAAGGCTCTACCAACGCCATGGCGATGGCCGGCAACCTGCTCGTCCATCGCCGGGCCAGCGATGCCGAACGCAACGAGGGTCTCGCGCTGATCCGCGAAGCCGCCGAACGGCAAGACCCGCTCGGGCAACACATGCTGGCCGTATTCCATACCCAAGGCGTGGACGTCGAACAGGATCTTGAGAAAGCGCTCGACCTGTTCGCGCGGTCGGCGTCCCAGGGCTTCGTTCGGGCGAAGGCGTTTCGCGGGCAGATTCTCGTCGAGGTCGCCCAGAGCGACGCGGAGCGAACGCAAGGTCTGCGCTTGCTCGAGGAGGCCGTCGAAGAGGGCGACGCCTACGCTCAATACACGCTCGGCCGGAAGTACCTCGACGGAATCATCGTCGAAGCGAACATCCGGCGCGGGATCGAACTGCTCAGACAGTCGGTAGCCCAGGGTCTCCCTGGCGCGAAAGCGACGACGGGCATGGCCCTGCTGGGGCACGAAGAGAGTGACGCCGCCAAAGCGGAAGGCCTGCGCCTCGTTCAAGAATCCGCGGAAGCAGATGAGCCGGCAGGACTGCTCATGCTCGCTGGGCTTCACGATCAAGGCGCGGTCGTGGAGCGTGACCTCGACAAGGCCGTTTCGCTCGTCCGCAGAGCTGCCGAGCAGGGCAACGCCTACGCCCAAAGCCAACTCGGCACGCTTTACGACCGGGGCTATGGCGTCGAGCAGGACGATAGCCAAGCCTTGGCTTGGTATCGCCAGGCGGCGGAGCAGGGCTCGCCAGAAGGGCTAACCGGACTCGCGGCATTCCATAGAGACGGCCGCGTCGTGCCTCGAGACCCGGATGAGGCCATCAGGCTCTTGACGCTGGCGGCGAACCGAGGCCACAGCGATGCGCAGAACGAGCTCGGGCGCCTCTACGATGGCAGTGAGGCTGCCCTGCGGGACAGCGATGGCGTGCCGCAGGACGATGCTCTGGCCGTCTACTGGTACCGTCGCGCGGCCGAGCGCGGCTTCGGCCTCGCCCAGAACAACCTCGGCATGCTCTACGAAAAGGGACTGGGCGTCGCGCAGGACTACGAGGAAGCGGTCAGGCTCTACCGGCTCTCCGCCGAGAGCGGCTTCAGGGGCGCGCAGAACAACCTCGGCCGCATGTACGCGGACGGTCGCGGCGTTCCACAAGACGGCTCGAAAGCTCTCGAATGGTATCTCAAGGCGATCGAACAGGACCATCCCACTGCCATGAACAATCTCGGTGTCCTTTACGACAGAGGGCTCGGCGTCGAACAAGACGCGAAGCTGGCTTTCGAGTGGTACAGCAAGGCCGCCGAACTCGGCGACATCACGGGCAAGACGAACTTGGGAAGCGCCTATCTCGAAGGCAAGGGCGTGGCCGTGGACCTGCAGAAGGCGCTCGCCCTATACCAGGAAGCGGCAGAGACGGGATTTCCCTTGGCTCAGGTTGGCCTCGCCTACCTCTACTACCATGGCAAAGGTATCGCGCAAGACCTGCGGGAGGCACGACGCCTCTATGCCCTGGCGGCCGAGGCTGGGTCGACCGACGGCATGTTCTACCTCGCCGAGATGGCCAGGCTCGGTAAGGCGGGCGACGTCGATTTCACCACTGCCCGAGCCTGGCACCGGAAGGCCGCGGAACAGGAGGACGTCCAAAGCATGACGAGCCTGGGCGTCATGGCGATGCACGGGCAGGGCTCGCCGGTCGACTATGTCTCCGCCTGGGCTTGGTTGCGCCGTGCCGCGACGGCCGGGAGCGGCTACGCCATGGTCCTGCTTGGCGAGATGGCCGAGTACGGCATGGGCACGCCGAAGGACCTAGAGCTCGCCTTCGAGTGGTATGCGAAAGGAGCCGAAGCCGGGGATCCGAGCGCGCAGCTACACCTCGCGGCGGCCTACGAACAAGGCCGGGGCGTGAAGCGCAGCAAGCGGAAGGCGCTTCGCTGGTATAAGGTGGCCGCCGAGTCCGGCCTCGCTGAGGCGCAATTTCAACTGGGCACGTTCTACGAGAGCTTCAAGCCACCGAACCAAAAGTTCTCCAAGGCGCTCTTCTGGTACGGCGAGGCGGCCAAGCAGGATCATGCCGGCGCCCTCAACTCGCTCGGCGCCATGCATGGCAATGGTCGCGGCGTTCCCGTCAACCGCAGGATCGCCGTCGACTACTATCGCCGCGCTGCGATTCTGGGCGAGCCCACGGCCCGTCTCAACTTGGGTCTCATGTATTTCCAGGGGACCGGCGTCGAACGCGACCTCGTCGAGGCGCTCAAATGGATCGAGCTATTCCTCGCGATCGAACAGGAGCACCTTCGCGCAGAGGCGGAGCAGCTACGCACGCAGGTCAAAGCGAGCCTCACGGCGGAAGAGATCCAGCGCGCGGAGCGCCTGGCGCAGTTCTGGACGCCCAAGCAGACGCAATGAGACCGCGCCGCTCCTAGGCGATCTCGAGCCTGACCGGCGGGAGCCGATCGAAGCCCGCCTCCACGCTTGCGCCTGCGGTCGGGTAGATCGTCTTGACGACGCTGCCGAGCGTCACCACGGCGCCGGCATTTAGGCCAGCGCCTGGGGCCGCTAGATGATCGGCGAGCCAGGCGAGGGCCTTCAAGGGATGGCCGAGGATGGCGGCGCCTGTTCCCTCTTCGCTTCTGGCTTCGCCGTCGATTGAAAAGCCACCGGTCAGACTCGCCAGATCGTCCAGCGCGTCGAGCGGCTGTGCGGCGCCGTGCAGGCAGCCGACGGAGAAGAAGTCGTCGGCGACCAGGCTGGGCGTGGCGACCTTGGTGAAATCGCGAAAGCGGTGATCGACAATCTCGACCGAGGTCATGACCGCACCGACCGCGGGCGCCACGCTTTCGGCATCGTGGCCGCCGTCGCGCGCAGGCAGGTCGGTCGAGAGGCGCACGGCTATCTCGCACTCCAGGCCGAGCTGAAAGAAATCCGCGCTGTCCAGCCGGACCTCGTCCGCGTAGAGCGTCTTGCGATACAGCGTCCCGGCGCAGGGATGGGGAATGTCGAGATAGGCCTGCATCACCGGCGTGGTGCAGCCGATCTTCCAGCCGACGGGCGGCCCGAACCCGCGCGCCGTCAGCAGGGCGCGCAAGACGTCTTGGATCGCGTAGGCTTCGTCGAGCGTCCGCGGTCGGCAATCCTCCGGCAGATCGTCGAGCGCCTGCTCGCGGCCGTTCGCGCGCAGGCGCAGATCGGCCAGGATATCGGCGGCCGCCTGGATCGCTTCGGGGGTCATGGCGGCCTTTCGCGTCAAGAGCCGGGGCGCAAGCGCTCGAGCTCGTCGAGGCTGCGCGGCCAGTCCTTCTTGAGCAGGCGCGAGAGCGAGCGGTCGGCGAGCAGCTTGCCGCCGGTCTGGCAGCGCGCGCAGTAGTTGGTCTCGTTGTCGGCATAGCGAATACGCTGGACCGGCGCGCCGCAGTCGGGACAGGGCTCCTTGTAGCGGCCGTGCACGGCCATCTCGGGACGGAAGGCGGTGACCTTGCTCGGCCAGCCCTCGCCGGTCTCCGCGCGCAAGCGCGCGACCCAGTCGGTGAGGGTCTCGCGCGTGGCGGCGAAGAGCCGTGCGCATTCCTCCGGCTGCAACGACCGGGTCATTTGAACCGGCGAGAGCCGGGCGCGATGCAGGATCTCGTCGGAATAGGCGTTGCCGATACCGCTGAACAGGCGCGGGTCGGTGAGCGCCCGCTTGACCGTGTGATTGTCGCGCGCGAGCGCCGCCGAGAAAGTCTCCAGATCGATGTCGAAGACCTCGAGGCCGCCGGGATCGTGATCGGCCAGAGCCGCCTCGCCGCGCAGCAGGTGCAGCGAGGCGCGTTTCTTCGAGCCCGCCTCGGTGAACAGCAGGGAGCCCTCGGCGAAATCGAAGGCGGCGAGCCCGAGCTTGCGCGGGATCGCCACGTCCGCCGCTTTCCATTGCAGGCGTCCGGCGATCATCAAGTGCAGGACCAGAAAGAGCTCCTCGTCGAGGCCGATGACGATGCGCTTGCCGAGGCGTCTCAGGTCGCGGACCGTCTTCCCCTCGGCCGTCTTGATCGGCGGCTCGACCGAGCGCACCAGGAAGGGACTCGCCACGCGCAGCCGCTCCAGCGTCCGGCCCAGGATGCGCCGCTCCAGCGCGTCGATGTAGACCGTGATGTCGGGCAGCTCCGGCATGGCCCGCGGATCTTGGCAGCCCGCCGTAAGCGGCTCAAGACCGGGACTTGGCACCGATCGCGCGCTATCCCGCCGACGCCGGGGAAACCCTCTCCCCTCGAGGGAGAGGAGATTTCGTGACTTCGGGAAGACTGAGCGACCTGAACTGTCCGCGCCGCCCGGCTACTCCGCCGCCGCCACCTGCTTCGCCGCCTCTTCCTTCGGCGCGTCCTCGTCGTGGTGCAGGTCGAGGTTGGCGCGCTGGAAGGTGTTGGCGGCCTCGCCGTGGACCTTCATCATCTCGAGGTCCATCTCCAGCTCTTCGCTGGTCGGCGTCAGGGCCAAATCCTTGTATTCGAGCTTGGCCGGATCGGCATCCACGCGGTCGGCGATCTTCTTGAGCATGCGGTAGAGCCCGGTCCAGCGGTAGATCGCCACGACCTGCTCGACGGCGCGGCGGGAATAGAAGATTAGCGGGTTCTCGATCGGCAGGCCCGAGCGCCGCTGGGTGCGCACCTTGTAGCGCCAATAGCCGCCCTCCACCGGATGGCAGCCCTCGAACATGATCGAGGCGTAGAACCACATGATCGGCCAGATCATCTTCTTGGCCTTCTGCCCGACCGAGGCGGCGCGGCGCATGATCCGCTCGATGTGCTCGGGCGTGTAGTACTGATCCCAGGCCTTGCGGTAGGCGCTCTGCCATTCCTCGATCGACATGTTGGGATGGACCGTGACCACATGGCCCAGCTCGTACTTGTTGAGATCGGGGTCCATCCAGACGCCTTTGTTGTAGAGGGTCTGGTGGTCCTCGGAGCCGGGCAAAGGGGTCAGGCAGAAGAACTCGACCAGCTCGACCGGCAGCTCGTTCTTGAGGATCTCGATATCGCGCGCGATCGACTCCGGCGTGTCGGGCGGAAAGCCCGTGATGTAGCCGACGTAAGTCATCACGCCGACCTTCTTCCAGGCGTGCAGCAGCTTGCGGTATTCCCAAATCTTGTTCTGCCGTTTCTTGGCGCTCATCAACGCTTCGGGATTGATGCTCTCGAGCCCGAGATAGACCCAATGCACACCCGCGCGCGCACACTTCTCGATGAAGTTCGGGATGCGGTGGCAGAGCGTATCGACCTGGATGAAGAACTTGAACTTGAGGCCCTGCTCCTCGCGCAGCCAGATCAGGCGGTCGAGGATCTCCTCCCAATCCTTGTTGCGGGCGAAGTTGTCGTCGGTCAGGAAGAAGCGCTTGATGCCGCGCTCGCAGATCGCGCGGACGATCCCCTCGATATCGTCGGCCGTGCGCCGGCGCGAGACCCGGCCCTGCACATTGATGATGGTGCAGAAGCTGCACTGGAAGGGGCAGCCGCGCCCGGTGTCGAAGCTCGTGTAAGCACCGGTGATGCGATTGACCACGTTGTCCGGCAGATAGGGCCGGGCCGCGTTCGCCATGTCCGGCAGCTCGCTCATGTGGTTGTAGATCGGCTTCAAGTCGCGGTTCCAAACGTCCTGGAACAGCTTGTCGAGCCGGCCCTCGGCCTCGCCGGCATAGATCGACACGCCCATGTCGATCGTTTCCTGAATCTCGGGCGGGATCTCCGGCAGCATCGACAGGCAGCCGCCGACATGGAAGCCGCCGATCACGACGGGGATATCCTCGGCGCGGAACTGGCGCGCGATGTCCATGGAGCGGAAGAACTGGTTCGACTGCACACCGACCAAGCCAAGGAAACCGCCGTCGGCGGCCTTCAGGTCGCGCCTGAGCTGCTTGTAGGGGATGACCATGTTGGTCTCGTCGTAGGCGACGACCTTGATCTCGACGTCCTCGCCCAGAACTCGGTCGGCCTGGCACTGCTGGGTCAGGCCGTAGAGCGTCGCCAGGCTGTTCGACGGCACCGCCGAGCGGCGCCATTGGATCACGTAGCCGTCCTTGTCGTAGCGCGACGGTTTGATCAGAACGACGAGGAAGACTTTTTTGTCGGCCATGGTGCCCCCCACCTTTGCGGTGTTCTCGCACCTTCGGCGTTACTGGACGTGGTCAACCGCACGAGGTGCGACCCCTATCGGTTGTTTAAGTAGTACTACAGTTTTAGACCTTTCGGAAAGGCGATACTCGTAGGTTCAGCATTTCGCTGCGCCGGCGTCACGACCAGTCCTCCGCCGCCTGCCGCTTGATCCAGGCTCGAAAGGCCTCGACCTTGGGATCGCGGCGTCGCCGCTCGGGGTAGAACACGGCATAGCCGCCGTCCGCCGCCACCGCGACGTTGCCTACCCGCTGCAGGTTGCCGGCCCGCAGCAGAGGCTCGACCAAGCGCTGCCAGCCGAGCCCGACGCCCTGTCCGTCCTGCGCCGCCTGGATCATCAGGACGTAGTTGTTGAAGTGCGGCCCGCGCAGGCTCCGGCCCGTCTCGACCCCGGCCTGGACGAACCAGCCGGGCCAGGTGATCCAGGAGGGATTCTCGGTATCGTGCTGCAGCAGCGTCTCGGCGAGCAGCGCCTCGGCCGAGCGGGGCGCCGATCGCGCGCCGAAGTAGTCCGGAGCGGCCACCGGGAAGATCCGGTCGCCGAACAGAGGCTCGGCCTCGAAGCCCGGCTGCGCCCCGAGGCCATAAGCCACCGCGACGTCCACGTTGTCGGCCAGCCAATCGGCTTGCGAGTCGCTGGTTTGCAGGCGCAGCTCGAGCTCGGAATGGGCGGCATGGAAGGCGGCCAGCCGCGGCATCAGCCAGAAGGCGGAGAAGGCAATCGAGGTCGCCACGGTGAGGTCGTTGCCGCGCCGCCGCGCGCGCAGGGCATCGACCGCACCCGCGATATGCCCGAGCCCCATGGCCACGGCCTGAAAGAGCTCCTCGCCCGCCTCGGTCAGGCGGATCTGACGGCCGTCGCGGCGGAACAGGCGCAGGCCGAGATGGTCCTCCAGTATGCGGACCTGCCGGCTGGTCGCCGCCTGGCTGACCCCGAGCTCCCGCGCGGCCGCGGTGAAGCTGAGCCGGCGCGCAACCGCCTCGAACATGATCAAGGCGCCGGGCGCCGGCAGCTTGTTGCGGAACCCACTCATACGGTTAGGTTATACATCTATCAGCCGAATTGGCATTATTCTCTCACCGCCCATAACCGATAATGATCCGTCGAAAAGCGAGAGGGCGCGACGCTATAGCAGCGCCCCGACTGGCGAACAGAGGCGAATGGGAGGCTGAAGCAATGGCGAAAGAGCGAGACGAACACCCCTACATCCCGAAGCTGAAGCAACAGCTTGTCGAGGGCCGGCTGGGCCGGCGCGCGTTCCTGCGCAGCGCCACGCTGCTGGGCCTTTCGGCGGCGGCGGCCTACGGCTTCGTCGGCAAGGTCACCGGCGAGCGCTTCGCGGCCCCGGCGCACGCCGCGATGCCCAAGGGCGGCTCGCTGCGCATCGGCATGCGGGTCAAGGAGGTGGCGACGCCGCACACCTTCGATTGGGCGGAGAAAAGCAACGTCTGCCGCCAGGTCTGCGAATACCTGACCAAGACCGGCCACGACAACGTCACCCGGCCCTATCTGCTGGAAGGCTGGGAGGCGAGCGACGACCTCAAGACCTGGACCTTGAACCTGCGCAAGGACATCAAGTGGCACAACGGCCGCGCCTTCACGGCCGAGGACGTGATCTGGAACTTCAATCACGTGCTGGAGCCGGCCACCGGCTCGTCAGTGCTCGGCCTGATGAAGGCCTACCTGCTGGAGGAGTACGACACCGGCAAGAAGGACAAGGACGGCAATGCCGTCATGTCGACGCGCCTGTGGGACGCCAACGCGATCGAGCAGCTCGGCGACCATACGATCAGGCTCAATGCCAAGTCGGCGCAGCTCGCGGTGCCGGAGCATCTCTTCCACTATCCCTTCGCCATGCTGGATCCGGAAGAAGGCGGCAAGTTCGGCGTCGGGTCCAACGGCACCGGGCCTTTCGAGTTGGCCGAGCACGAGATCGGCGTCCAGTCCGTGCTGAAGGCGCGCGGCGACTATTGGGGCGAAGGCCCACACCTCGATACGCTGCGCTTCATCGATCTGGGCGACGATGCCTCGGCCTATATCGGGGCGCTCGCCTCGAAGCAGGTCGACGGCCTCTTCGCCGCCGACGTCTCGCAGATCGACGTGCTCAAGACCCTGCCCCACGTGCAGATCTTCGAGGCCGCCACGGCCGAGACCGCGGTCGCGCGGGTCAAGGTCGACCAAAAGCCCTTCGACGATGCGCGCGTGCGCAAGGCCATGAAGCTCGCCGTGGACCAGAAGCAGGTGCTGGACTTCGCGCTGCGCGGCCTGGGCCTGATGGCCGAGCACCACCATGTCTGCGAGATCCATCCCGAGTACGCCAAGCTCGACTTCATGGGCCGTGACGTCGAGGGAGCCAAGGCCCTGCTGGAGGAGGCGGGCTACGGCGGCGGCCTGGACCTGGAGATCGTCTGCCCGAACGAGCCGGCCTGGCAGCCGGCCGCCGTCCAGGGCATGGTCGAGCAGTGGAAGGACGCCGGCATCCGGGTCAAGATCAACATCATGCCCGGCGCGCAGTTCTGGGACGTCTGGGACAAGGTGCCCTTCGGCTACACCATCTGGTACCACCGGCCGCTGGGCGTGATGGTGCTCGGACTCGGCTATCGCTCGGGCGTGCCGTGGAACGAGTCCGGCTTCGCCAACGCCGACTTCGACCGCCTCCTGGCCAAGGCCGAGGGCACGCTCGACGTCGACGAGCGGCGCGCGCTGATGGCGGAGATCGAGGCGATCATGCAGGAGGATGGGCCGATCGTGCAGCCGGTCTGGCGCTCGGTCTTCACCTTCTACGATAAGCGGGTGCAGGGCTTCGCCCAGCATCCGACGAACTACATCTTCGGCGAGGAGCTGGCGATCGAGGGTTAGAGGCCGGCCGGCTCGAATACGATCGGGGCGGCGTCCGGGAAAACCAGGGCGTCGCCCCACCCTGAAGTTCGAGAGACCCGGCGCCGCCGAGGCGCCGGAGGAGCTCTGTCTCGAGGAGGCATGGTGATGGAGTTGCTTTCGCCCGAAGATCGCCGCAGGGAAGGCGCCGGGGATCTCACGTCGCTGCGGGCAACGCTGGAGCCCGTGCAGCGGCCGATCGCCGAAGCGACGGGGCTGCCCAACGAGGCCTACACCTCGCCGGCCTTCGCCACGCTGGAACGCGACCGGGTGCTGGCGC